>DASWUP010000336.1:0-2653 GCA_036401635.1 Steroidobacteraceae bacterium | reverse complement strand
CCACCCACAACCGGCGCAGCGGCGCGTCGGCGAGGATCCCATGCACAATGGCGGCGCCATGATCCGGCGGCATCGACCAGATGCCGCGCGCGATGCGCACCAGCTGGCTAAAAGTTGCGTCCGCCCCCGCCGGCGTCTCGCTGACGACGTGCAGCGCGCCGGTGCGCTCGCGATAGAGGCCGAAGTTCTTCGAACACGACACGGCGCACAGCACCTCGGGAAGCTCGGCACATAACAGGCGGATGCCGAACGCGTCCGCCTCGAGGCCCTCGCCCAGCCCCTGGTACGCCATGTCGATGAACGGCAGCAGCTGGCGCCGTTTCATGAGGGCGAGCAGCTCGCGCCATTGCGCCTGCGACAGATCCGCCCCGGTGGGGTTGTGGCAGGAGGCCTGCAGCAGCACCACCGCGCGCGAGGGCAGGCGCTCGAGTGCCGCCGTCATGGCGCCGAAGCGCACGCCGCCGCTGGCAGGATCGAAATATGGATAGCTCTCGAGCTTCAGTCCGCTACCGGACAGCAGCGGGGCGTGATTGGCCCAGGTGGGCGTGCTCACGTGCACGACCGAATCCGGCGAGGCCGTACGGATGAGCTCTGCGCCCAGGCGCAGCGCCCCGCAGCCGCCGGGGGCCTGCACGGTGCGCACGCGCTGGGCGGTGAGCGCCGGGTGCTCGGCGCCGAGCACGAGGGGCTCCATCGCCTGGTTGAATCCAAGGTTGCCCGCCGGCCCCACGTAAGTCTTGGTGCTCTGGCGCGCCAGCAGCGCACTCTGCGCCTGGCGCACCGATTCGAGCACCGGCGTCTCGCCGCGCTCGTCGCGATACACCCCGACACCGAGGTCCACCTTGCGCGGGTCGGGGTCGGCGCGAAACGCGGCCATGAGGCCGAGAATCGGATCGGGGGCGACGGGCTGGAGCCGTTCAAACATGCTGTTGACTCCGCGAGAGCTACTTGCCGGCCAGGGCGCCGAGTGCGTGCTGGCGCGCCGCTTCGAACTCATCGCCGGGCTTCCACGTCGGCATGGCATCGGCCTGGCTGATGAGCCAGGCGGACAGCATATCGAGCTGCGCGTCCTGAATCATGCCGTCGAAGTTCCAGCTGCTGTCGAGCCGGTCGGCCGGCTGATGGTATTTCTTCAGCTCCCACTCCTCGATCTGCTTTCGGCCCCAGCCAGCGGGCCGGCCGAGGAAGTCCGTACCGTCGCTGAAAAACAATGCCGGCACGCCGATCTTGGCGAACGAGAACTGATCGGAGCGGTAGTAGTAGCCGCGATCGGGAAACTGGTCGGGCTTCATCACGCGCCGCTGCGACTTCGCCACGCTTTCCGCGATCGCATCCAGAGAGGACTTGCCCATGCTGATGAGCGTCGCGTCGCGGGTGCGGCCGAAAATGTTGCCGCCGTCGATGTTGATGTCGGCCGCAATCCGGCCCGCGGGAAACGTCGGGTGCTGCGCGTAGTACTTGGAGCCGAGCAGCCCGCGCTCCTCGCCCGCGACGAACAGCGCCAGCACCGAACGGCGCGGCCGCTGCGGGAGCGCTGCGAACGCACGTGCGATCGCCAGCACCTGCGCGCAGCCGGAGGCGTTGTCCACCGCGCCATGGTAGATGCGATCCCCGCTGGCGTCGGGTTCGCCGATGCCGAAGTGATCGTGGTGTGCCGACAGCACCACCACTTCCGCGGCCAGCTTCCGGTCACCCCCGGGCAACACCCCGCCGACGTTTGCGGTCTGAACGCGCGCGAGCTGGCTGGTGAATGCGATGGACGTGTGGATGCCGAGCGGCACGGGCCTGAAATCGCGCGAGCGCGCGGCGCCGAGCAGCTTGTCCAGGTCGTGGCCGCCGGCCTTCACGAGCTTGCGGATCGCGTCCTCGGTGGCCCAGGCCTTCAGGCGCAACCGTGCCTCGCTCCCGGCCGGCAGCTCGAATTGCTCGCCGCCCCAGGAGCTCTGCACCACCTGCCAGGGGTAGCCCGCGGAAGGTGTCGTGTGGATGATGATCGCCCCCGCCGCAGCCTGGTGCGCAGCGCTTTCGTACTTGTAATCCCAGCGGCCGTAATACAGGCGGCGCTTGCCGGCGAACAGACTCGGATCCCAGTCCGGATCGTTGTTCATCATCACGAGGATCTTGCCCGCGAGATTCGTGTCCTTGAAGTCGTCCCACTTGTATTCCGGTGCCTGGATCCCGTAGCCGACGAACACCAGCTCCGCGTTGTCGAGCGCGACGCTCTCGCTCTGCAGTCCGCTCGCGGCGATGTAGTCATCCCGCCAGGTGAGCTCGACGCGCTGGTTATTGCCCTGGAAGCTCCAGCTCTTCGGGAACTGCGACTTGATGGCGACGACCTCGAATGGCTGCTGCCAGGCAGCGGTGCCGAAGGCGGGCCGATAGCCCATACCCTCCAGCTGCGTCTGCAGATACAGGCGCGTCAACTGATCTCCACGGCTGGCCGGTCCCCGGCCCTCCAGCAGGTCCGACGACAGCAGGCGGATCGGGGCCTCGAGTGCCGCGCGCGTGATGTGGGTGCGCGCCACCTGCTCGACGGCATCGGGAATCGCCGGGGACTGGGCCACTGCCACTACCGCCCCCGTGGCTACGGCAAACACCATGCCGAATCGCCCAAGCTCACGAACTGCAATCACGGCCGCTCCTCGCGTCCCAA
>DASWUP010000335.1:0-13027 GCA_036401635.1 Steroidobacteraceae bacterium | reverse complement strand
ACCGGCGCGCCGGCAATGCAGGTGAACCATGGCCACGGCGCGCGGAACGGGCGCGGCAGGTCGGGGCGCGTGCGGCGCAGCACCAGGATGCCGAGGCACACCGTGACGAAGGCCGCCAGCGTGCCGATCGCCACCAGTTCGCCCAGGATCTTCACCGGAAACAGGCCGCCGATGATCGCCGCCGACACGCCGGTCACGAGCGTACCGGTCGAAGGGGTGCGGAAGCGCGGATGCACCCGACCGAAGACTGGCGGCAGCAGCCCATCGCGCGCCATGGCGAAGAAGATGCGCGCCTGCGCGATGGTCATGACCAGCATCACCGAGGTCATCCCACAGACGGCGCCGAGTTTCACCGGCAGGCCCAGCCAGCGCAGGCCCTCGTACTTGTCCAGCGCCAGGGCCACGGGGGCGGCGACGTCGAGGTCCTTGTAGCTCACCATGCCGGTGAGCACGGTCGCGACGGCCACGTATAGGATGGTGCAGATCACCAGACTCGCCAGGATCCCGATGGGCATGTCGCGTTGCGGGTTCTTGGTCTCCTGCGCCGCCGTCGAGATGGCATCAAAGCCGATGTAGGCAAAGAAGATCACGCCCGAGGCGGCCATGATGCCGCTCCAGCCGAAGACCCCATGTCCGGCATTGGGCGGCACGAACGGGTGCCAGTTGGCGGTGTTGATGTAACTCACGCCGAACACGATGAACAGCACGACCACCGTCACCTTGATGGCGACGATGAACGAGTTGAATACGGCGGACTGCTTGATGCCGATGTAGCAGATGGTCGCGATCGCAGCGACGATCGCCATCGCCGGCAGGTTGATGAGGGCCCCGGTGCGCACAATGTGGAGTTCGTCCGCGCCGGCGCCGAGCGGCGCGTTCGTGAGGGCGGCAGGCAAGTGGATGTGCAGCTGCTCAAGCAGGCTGCTCGCGTAACCCGACCAGCCGACCGACACGGTCGCGACCGCAAACAGGTATTCGAGGATCAGGTTCCAGCCGATGAACCAGGCGATGCCCTCGCCGAGGGTGGCGTACGAGTAGGAATAGGCGCTGCCGGACACCGGGATCATCGCGGCGAACTCCGCATAGCACAGCCCGGCCAGCGTGCAGCCGATGCCCGCGACGATGAACGAGAGCGGCAGGGCAGGTCCTGCGTGGTTGGCGGCGGCAGTGCCGGTGAGCACGAAAATGCCGGTGCCAATGATGCCGCCGATTCCGAGCAGTGTCAGCTGCGTGGCGGTGAGCGCGCGCCGCAACTGGTTGCGGGAGGACTCCTGCTCGTGCAGCTCGGCAATGGACTTGGTCGCCAGAAGTTGTCGCATGGCACCCCCGACTTTTCGCAAAGACTCTACACAAGGGATCTGTGGAAAGCGAGCGAACGGCGGCTTGCCGCCCGTGGGGGCGCGCGCCGCGGCCTCAGGCGTTGCGCAACTCCTCCGGAACGTGCGGCGCGAGTAGCTCAAGGAGCGCGGCGTACACCTTGGGAGTGCCGGCGAGGATGTGTCCCTGCTGGCGGTATTCGCCACCGCTCAATGTGCCGATGCGGCCGCCGGCTTCCTGGATGAGGAGCGTCCCGGCGGCGGTGTCCCACGGCGACAGGCCGATTTCCCAGAAGGCATCGACGCGCCCGGCGGCCACATAAGCCAGATCGAGCGCCGCCGCTCCGGGGCGGCGCACGCCGGCAACCTGCTGCGTGACCGCTTTCAACATGCCGAGGTAGGCATCGAGGTAGCTCAAGTTGGCCCGATAGGGAAAACCGGTCGCGATGAGCGCGCCCTCGAGCGTACGCGCCTTGCTCACCCGCATGCGGCGATTGTCGAGGTGCGCGCCCGCGCCGCGGCTGGCCGTGAACAGCTCCCCTCGCATCGGGTCGTAAACGACCGCCTGTTCGAGGCGCCCCTTGATCTGGCAGGCGATCGACACGGCGAATACCGGAAAGCCGTGCAGGAAGTTGGTAGTGCCATCGAGAGGATCGATGATCCACACCGTGTCATGATCGCCGCTGCGGCCGCTCTCTTCGGCGAGAAACGCATGCTGCGGGTAGTGGCGGCGGATGATGCCGATGATTTCCTGCTCGGCGGCGTGGTCCACCTCGGTGACGAAGTCGTTGCGTCCCTTGGAGGAGATGGTCAGAGACTCGAGGCGGTTGAGGCTCCGGATGATGACCTCGCCGGCACGGCGCGCGGCCCGCACGGCGATATTGAGAAGCGGCTGCACGGTGCTTAAGCTCTGTGACCAATCGGTGAGCGAAGCTAGCGTAACAGATGGACTCTCCCAACATTCGCATCGTGCTGGTTGCGCCCTCGCACCCGGGCAACATCGGCGCCGTGGCGCGTGCCATGAAGAACATGGCACTGAGTGAGCTGGTGCTGGTGCAGCCGAAGCAGTTCCCGCACCCGGAAGCGACCGCCCGCGCCTCCGGGGCGGATGACGTGCTCACCGGGGCGCGCATCGTGGCAGCGCTGCCCGAAGCGCTGCAGGGTTGCGGCTTCGTGGCGGCGACCACCTCGCGCGATCGCGATCAGAACTTCCGGGTCATCGATGTGCGCGATGCGGCCGTGCGCATCGTGACCGAGTCGCGCCGCGCGCCCGCGGCGGTCGTGTTCGGGGCGGAGCGCACCGGGCTCACCAACGAGGAGCTCGAGACGGCGCACGCGCTGATCCGCATACCGGCCAACACCGCCTACCTGTCACTGAATCTCGCCATGGCCGTGCAGCTGGTGGCGTACGAGCTGTTTCGCGCCCGCGACGCCGCGGCGCACCCGCCCGCCGGGCCGGCGCTCGCCACGGCGCAGGAAATGTCGCGCCTGTACGCGCACTTCGCGCAGGTCCTGGAGGAGATCGAATTTCGCGACCGCAGCCAGAGCGGCACGCACCTGATGGAGCGCATCCGGCGCTTCCTGCAGCGCGCCGAGCTCGATCAGAACGAAGTCAACATTCTGCGTGGCATCCTCACGGCGGTGCAGAGCCGGCGCCGCCACGCCGGCGCGGAGCGCCCGTGAGCGCCGCGCCGCCGCTGTACCTCGACTACGCGGCCACGACGCCGGTCGATCCCGCCGTGGCCGCGGCTATGAGCGGTTGTCTCACGGCGAGCGGGGACTTCGGCAATCCCTCATCGACGCATGCCCTGGGTGTGGGGGCGGCCGCGCGCATCGGGCAGGCGCGTGCGCAGGTCGCGGCACTCCTCGGGGCGGCGGCGGACGAGATCGTGTTTACTTCCGGCGCCACCGAATCCAACAACCTGGCGATCCTCGGGATCGCACGCGCCAACGCGGATCGCGGCCGCCACATCCTGACCGCACGCACCGAGCACAAGGCGGTGCTCGACCCCTGCAAGCGCCTCGAGAAGGAGGGGTTCAGCGTCACCTATCTGACGCCCGCTCGCTCGGGGCTCATCGAGCCTGCGGCCTTCGCCGCGGCGCTGCGCCCCGACACCGTCCTGGCCTCGATCATGTATGTGAACAACGAGGTCGGCGTGCTGCAGGACCTGGCGGCGATCGGCGCGCTGTGCCGTGAGCGCGGCATAGCGTTGCACAGCGACTGTGCGCAGGCGGCCGGAAAGGTCGCCTTCGACGTGCACGCGTTGCCCGTCGACTTCGTCTCGATCACCGCTCACAAGATCTACGGCCCCAAAGGAGTCGGCGCGCTCTACGTGCGCCGCGATGCGAAGGCGCTGCTGCAGCCGCTGATGTTCGGCGGGGGCCAGGAGCGATCCTTGCGACCCGGCACGCTCCCCACTCACCAGATCGTGGGCTTTGGCGTCGCCTGCGAGATGGCCGCGCGCGAGCTGCCCGTGGAAGCTCGCCGCCTCGCGGCGCTGCGCGAGCGCCTGTGGGTTGGACTTGCGGGTTTGGGCGGCACTCACCTGAACGGCGCCGGCGCGCCGCGCGTGCCGGGCATTCTCAACGTATCGTTCGAGGGGGTGCAGGGGGAGAGCCTGGTGAGCGGCCTCACGGCGCTTGCGCTCTCCACGGGCGCCGCCTGCAACTCGGTCTCGCCGGATCCTTCGTACGTGCTGCGTGCCCTAGGGCGCGATAGCGAGCTCGCCCAGAGCTCCCTGCGCTTCAGCGTCGGACGTTTCACGGTCGATGCCGACATCGAGTTCGCCCTGGGCGCCGTGCGGGCCGAGGTGACGCGCCTGCGCGCGCTGTCTCCGGCCGCATCCGGGGCATCCGGGGAGGGCTTTACCCCCCGGCCCGGGGCCGCAACCGGCGCCGCCCTCGTGAGCGGCGAAGCCGGCGGACCGGGGCAGGAGACCTGGGTGCGGTTTCACCTGCTGGTCGCAGGCGACATTGTGAAGGAGGCACGTTTTCAGGCCTTCGGCTGCCCCCATACTATGGATGTGGCCCAGTGGCTGTGCGGGGAGCTGCGCGGGCGCCGGCACGCGGCGCTGATCCCCGGCACGCCGGCGACCTGGGCCGCGACCCGCGGGGTTCCAGTCGAGAAACTCGGACGGCTGCTGGTGGTCGAAGACGCTCTGCGCGCTTGCCTCTCGCACTGGCCTTGAGGCGGTAGAATACGAGGACTGATGGGCATCTCACTGACGGAATCGGCTGCGAATCGGGTCAAGACCTTCCTCGCGGAACGCGGGCAGGGCATCGGCCTGCGGCTCGGCGTGCGCAAGACCGGCTGCTCCGGTTTCGCCTACGTGATCAACTACGCCGACGGCCCGCAGCCGGGCGATGCGGTGTTCGAAGATCGCGGGGTGCGGGTGTTCGTCGACGCTGCCAGCCTTGGCCTCATCGACGGAACGATCGTGGACTTCGTAAAGCAGGGTCTGAACGAGGCGTTCCGCTTCAGAAACCCGAACGTCAAGGGTGAATGCGGCTGCGGGGAGAGCTTCTCCGTCTGAAGGCTCTTCCAGCGCGCCCAACGGCGCGCCCGCGTACGACGCGGACCGCCGGCGCACCAAGCACAAAAACCCTTACCAAACCGGCACTTCCATCGCGCGCGACGTTGCCGCGGGTGCGTGACCCAAGGTAAACTTCTCCGCTTGCCCACGCACCGGCCCGCGAAGCCGGCGAACGGAACATATCCCGCGCCCGTTGAAGTTTTCGGAAGGTTCAAAGCGAATGGCGCTCGAGCGCACCCTGTCCATCGTCAAGCCCGACGGCGTGAGAGCCAATCTCATCGGCGAGGTCTATCGCCGCTTCGAGAAGGCAGGCCTCTCGATAGTCGCCGCACGCATGTTGCACCTGTCGCAGCGCGAGGCTGAAGATTTCTACGCGGTGCACCGCGAGCGCCCGTTCTTCAAGGACCTGGTGCGCTACATGAGTTCAGGTCCCATCATCGTGCAGGTGCTGGAAGGGGAGAGCGCGATTTCCCGCAACCGCGACATCATGGGCGCCACCGATCCGAAGAAGGCCGCTCCGGGCACGATCCGTGCCGACCTCGCCAGCAGCATCGAGCAGAACGTGGTGCACGGCTCGGATGCGCCGGACACCGCGGCGCGCGAGATTGCCTACTTTTTCAGCGCCACGCAGCTGCATTCGCGCGCTTAAGATCGCGCACCCGCCGCCATGACATCGCCAGCCACCGAGCGCACCAACCTGCTGGGTCTGCCGCGTCCGGCGCTCGAAGCGCTCGTGACGCAGCTCGGCAGCAAGCCGTTCCGCGCGCGCCAGCTCATGAACTGGATGTACAAGCGCGGCGTCGGCTCGTTCGCCGAGATGACGGATCTTGCGAAGGATTTGCGCGCGCGGCTCAGCGCACAGGCCGAGGTGCGCGCACCGGACATCGTCTCCGTGCAGCGCTCCGCTGACGGTACCTGCAAGTGGCTGCTGAAGGCGGACGTCGCCCAAGCGTTCGAGATGGTGTTCATTCCCGAGCCCGACCGCGGCACGCTGTGCATCTCCTCGCAGGTCGGCTGCGCGCTCGACTGCTCCTTCTGCGCCACGGCGCAGCAGGGCTTCAATCGCAACCTGACCACCGCCGAGATGGTGGGACAGGTGTGGCTGGCGGTGCGCGAACTCGAGCGCGAGCAACAGCAGCGCGCGAGCGCCGCCGAACCTGGCGCGGCGAGCGCGCCCCGGGACGAGCGCCAGGTCACCAACGTCGTGCTGATGGGAATGGGCGAGCCGCTCGCCAACTTCCGCAACGTGGTGCCCGCGCTGCGCATCCTGCTCGATGACTTTGGCTTCGATCTGTCGCGGCGCCGCGTGACGCTGTCGACCTCGGGGCTCGTGCCGCAGATCTACAAGCTCGCGCAAGAGACCAATGTGGCGCTCGCCGTGTCGCTGCACGCGCCGGATGATGCGCTGCGCAGCGAACTCGTGCCGATCAACCGCAAGCATCCGATCGCGGAACTCCTGCAGGCATGCTGGCATTACCTCGACGAGCAGAATGGCCGCAGCGTCACCTTCGAATACGTGATGCTCGACGGCGTGAACGATTCTCCGGCACAGGCGCGCGCGCTGGCGCGCCTGCTGAAGGGCCATCCGGCCAAGGTCAATCTGATTCCGTTCAACCCGTTTCCCGGCACGCGCTACCGGCGCTCGCCCGCACCCGTCATTCAGCGCTTCCGTGACGAGCTACTGCAGCGGGGCCTGCTGGCGACCATTCGTCGCACCCGCGGCGATGACATCGACGCCGCCTGCGGACAGCTCGCCGGACGCGTCATCGATCGCACGACGGTGCGCCTCGGGAGCAAGGTCATTGGCGTCGCGGTTCAACCATGAGCAACCCAGTCGACACTACTGCGCACCACCGGCTGCCGCGGCGCCTCGCGCCCGGCGCGCTGACGCTGCTGCTCGCCGCCTGCGGCACAACTCCGCAGCATCCGAGCAAGATACACGATGCAGCCGCCTACAACGTGCAGCTGGGGATCGCCTACCTGAAACAAGGCGATGTCGCGCTGGCAAAGGACAAGCTCGACCGGGCGCTGGCCGAGGACCCGAACAATGCCGACGTGCACGCCGCCCGCGCGATGCTGTTCGAGCGCATGGGCAACGCCGGCAACGCCGATGCGGAGTTCCGCACCGCGCTGCGGCTGGCGCCGCACGACCCTGACGTGACGAACAACTACGCCGTGTATCTGTGCCAGAACGGACGCACCGACGAGGGTGTGCGGCGGTTCGAGGAGGCCGCGCACAATGCGCTGTATCGCACGCCCGAGGCGGCCTACACCAACGCCGGAGTGTGCCTGCGCGCGGCGAAGCGCGACGATGAGGCGCGCGCCAACTTCGGCCGCGCCCTGCAGATGCGGCCGAACTTCGCCGAGGCTGCGTTCCAGCTGACCGAGCTGCAATTTCAGCATGGCGAGCTCGCCCCGGCGCGTGCTGGTATCGACGCCTTCATCGGCAGCTTCGATGCGACCGCCGACCTGCTGCTGCTCGGCGTGCGCGTCGCGCGCGCCCAGGGCGACAAGATCGGCGCGCAACGCTACGCGCGGCGCTTGCAGATGGACTTCCCCGGAACCGACCAGGCGCGCGCCCTGGCCGAACTTGATCACAACCCCGGCTGAGCCTCATGGCGAGTGAAGTTGGCGGCGAGCGACGCTGCGGCACAGGCGCGCGGCTGCGCGGCGCGCGCGAACAGAAGGACCTCACCGTGCCGCAGGCGGCGGAAAAACTGCACGTCGATGCCAGGATCCTGGAAGCGCTGGAAGCGGAGGACTTCACGGCTCTCGGCGCCGATGTGTACGTGCGCGGACACCTGCGGCGCTACGCCGAGTTCATTGGCGAATCGCCGGCGGAGCTGCAGGAGCTGTATACCCGCGGCACGCAGGCGACGCGCCCGGATCTCAGGCGCATCCCGCACAGCGAGCCCGGCAATGCCGCCGCGCGCCTGCTGATGCCGGCGCTGCTGGGACTGGCGGCTGTTGCGCTCCTGGTGCTGCTGTGGTGGGTGCTCACCATGCCGGGCGAGAAACCGCAGCCCCTGGGTGCCGCTTCGCCACCGCCCGATGCTGCGGCCACTGCCACGGCCGCAGCTTCCGCGAGCCACGCGATAGCGGGCGCGGCGGATGAGGTAGCGCTCAGCGGGCCTGCGGGCCAGGCGCAGCTGGCGTTGAAATTCTCGGCGCTCAGCTGGGTGGAGGTCTCGGACACGACCGGCCGGCGCCTGTTGCAGGGCCTGTACGCGGCGGGCAGTGCACGCACGCTCAGCGGCGCGCCCCCGCTGCGGATGATCCTGGGTAACGCGCCGGCCGTGGCGCTGCGGGTCAACGGTCAGCCGGTGACGCTCGAGGGGTTGGCGCGCCGTGACGGCAGTGCGCGCCTGCTGATCGATGCCGAAGGGCGCGCCACAGCGGCACCGCCGCGCCTGGCGCACGGAGATTGAGGTGGCAGAGCAGATCCAGCCCATCCGCGGAATGAACGACGTGTTGCCGGCCGACATCGGCACCTGGCAGCACTTTGAAACCTGCACCCGCGAGCTGCTCGGCGATTACGGCTACGAAGAGATCCGCGTGCCGGTCGTGGAGCACACCGAGCTCTTCAAGCGCGCGCTCGGCGAGCACACCGACGTGGTCGGCAAGGAGATGTATACCTTCACCGACCGTGGCGGCGACAGCCTCACACTGCGTCCGGAAGCCACCGCCGGCATCGTGCGCGCGCTGATTTCCAACGGCCTGCTGCGGGGACAGCGTCACAAGCTGTGGTGTCTCGGGCCGATGTTCCGCCACGAGACGCCGCAGGCCGGGCGCTACCGGCAGTTCTGGCAGGTAGACGTGGAAGCGGTCGGCTGCCCGGGTCCGGATGTGGACGCGGAGCTCATCGCGCTCAGCGCGCGGCTCTGGCAGCGTCTGGGGATCACGGGCCTGAAGCTGCAGATCAACTCCCTCGGCACGCCCGACAGCCGCCGCGCGTATCGCGCCCGGCTGGTGGAGTACCTGCGTGCGCACGAGGCGCGGCTCGACGCCGACAGCCAGCGGCGCCTGGCCGGCAACCCGCTGCGGGTTCTGGACAGTAAGAACCCGGAAATGCTGGAAGTGATCCGCGACGCGCCGCTGCTCACCGAGCATCTGGATCCCGAGTCGCGCGCACACTTCGATGCGCTCTGCAGCATGCTGCGCGGCGTGGGCGTGAGCTACGAGATCAACCCACGTCTGGTGCGCGGCCTCGATTACTACAACCGCACGGTGTTCGAGTGGGTCACGCCGTCCACCGGCGCCCAGAATGCCGTATGCTCCGGCGGCCGCTACGACGGCCTGATTGCGCAGCTGGGCGGGGACTCGACGCCCGCGATCGGTTTCGCGATGGGCGTGGAGCGCCTGGTGGCGCTCATGCTGGCGGCTGCGGGAATACCCCCGCCGCCGCGCCCGGACGTGTATGTGGTGGTCAGCGGTACACAGGCCGCGGCGCAGGCCCTGGAACTCGTGGAGCGCCTGCGCAGCGAGCGGCCGCGGCTGCGTTTCGAGCTCAACTTGGGCGGGGGCAACTTCAAGGCGCAATTCCGCCGCGCGGACAAGAGCGGCGCGCCGCTGGCGCTCATCATCGGGGACGATGAGCTCGCGCGCGGCGTCGTTGCCATGAAACCTTTACGCGAGGAGTCGGGTCAGAGCGAGTGCCCGATCGCACAGCTGGCGGCGGGAGTGGATGTAGCGCTGGCCGCCGTGACGCGCACCGGTGAACGGTAAGCAGCATGATGTTGGGAGGGAGCGTGGAAGAGTACCTATCAGAAAAAGAGCGCTGGGAATGGGTCAAGGCTCAGGTGCGGGAAAGCGGGCCGGCGGTGATTCTGGCCATCGCTCTGGCCGGGGCGGGCCTGTTCGGCTGGCGCTGGTGGCAGGCGCACCTCGATGCCGGACGGCTCGAGGCGGGCGCGAAGTACACGCAGATGGTCCAGGCCCTGGAGCGTGGCGATCGCTCCCGGGCCCTGGTGCTGTTGGGTGAGCTGGAGCGCGAGCACGCGGCCTCTCCCTATACCGACCAGGCGAGATTGATGGCGGCTCGCGTGTACGTGGACGGCGGCGAGCTCGATCGGGCGGCCGGCGAGCTCGGGACCGTGGCCGGGCATTCGAAGGATCGGGAACTGGCACTGGTGGCGCGGCTGCGGCTGGCGCGGGTGCAGATCGCCCAGGGCAAAGCCGATGGCGCGCTCGCCACTCTCAACGCGGTCGAACCCGGAGCGTTCAGCGCGCGCTTCCACGAGGTGCGTGGCGACGCCTACTATGCCAAGGGCGACAAGGCCGCGGCGCTGAAGGAGTATCGCAGCGCGCCGGCGGGCGCCGGCGATTCGCTCCTCGGCCTGAAGATTGCCGACCTCGCAGCCGCTGCGGCCGCTGTGGCGCCGGCGGCAAAATCCACTGCGGCCGCAACGGGCAAATGAGCGCCATGCGACACCTGAGGCTGGTGAGCGGGATGGCGGCACTCGTACTGATTACCGCCTGTTCCAAAGACAAGAGTATCGAGCAGCCGGCGAAGCTCACGCCGTTGTCTGCCAGCTTGCGGGTGCAGCGTGTCTGGAGCGCCGCCGTCGATGACAAAAAGGCCGCGGATCTGCGCCTGGGGCTCGGTCTGTCGGTCGCCGATAATCGCGTTTACGCCGCCGGCCATCGCGGCGATGTCGTGGCCATCGATCTGATCTCCGGCCGTGTCGTGTGGCGCGTGCACACCCGCGCGCCGTTGTCCGGCGGCACGGCTGCCAGCGGCGAGCTGGTGCTCGTGGGCTCGAGCGACGGGCAGTTGTTTGCTCTCAATGCGCCGAACGGTGCGATCCGCTGGAAAGTGCGCCTGAACGGGGAGGTGCTGGCGCCTGCGGCCATATCCGAGCGTCTGATCGCCGTGCGCACGGTCGACGGCAAGCTGCGTGCGCTCAGTCCGGCCGACGGACACGAGCTGTGGTCCCAGGAGCAGCAGGTTCCGCGCCTGTCGCTGCGCGGCACGGCACGCCCGGTAATCGTCGGCGATCTGGTGCTGTGCGGCTTCGACAACGGCAAGGTGCTGGCGTCCAATTTGAACGACGGCTCAGTGCAATGGGAGGCGACGATCGCCCCGCCGCACGGCCGCACTGAACTGGAGCGCCTCGCCGACATCGACTCAGCCGTCAGTGTGTCCGGACAGGAAGTGTACACGGTCGGCTTCCAGGGGCGCGTGGCCATGCTGGCGCTCGATACCGGGCAGATCTGGTGGCAGCACGAAGCCTCCAGCTATCGCGGGCTTACCCTCGATGACGATGCGCTGTACGTTGCGACGTCGGACGGCGAGATGTTGGCGCTCAAGGCGCGTAGCGGAGCGGAGATCTGGCGGCAGAAGGCGTTGCTGCATCGGGGGCTGTCGGCACCCGCAACCATGGACCAGGCGATCGTGACTGCGGACTTTCAGGGCTACGTGCACTGGCTCGACAAGGCGAGCGGGGCGCTCGCGGCGCGGGTAGCGACGGGTAAGGTGCGCATCAGCACGGCGCCGGTAGTCGTCGGCAACATGGTGCTGATCATCAACGACCGCGGGCAGATCAGTGCATTTCGCGTGACGCCCCTCGCCGCTGCCGCCGGCAAGAAAACGGTGCCGGAAACGCCCGCCCCGACGCGCGAGGAAAGCAAGTAGCGGAGCGGCCGCCTGGTTCGCGCCCTGACATGTTGCCCGTCATCGCCCTGGTCGGCCGGCCGAACGTCGGCAAGTCGACACTGTTCAATGTGCTCACCGGCACGCGCGATGCCATCGTGGCGGACGTGCCCGGGCTCACGCGCGACCGGCAGTATGGCTTCGGGCGTCTGGGTCCCGTTCCGTGCGTCGTCATCGACACCGGCGGACTGATCGAGAACCCGATCGGCATCGAAGCGCAGATGCGCGCGCAGACCGAGCGTGCCGTCGCGGAGGCTGACCGCCTGGTATTGCTCGCCGACGCGCGCGCCGGACTCTCGCCGCAGGATCAATTCGTTGCGCGCGAACTGCGTCGCTCCGGCAAGCCCGTCACGCTCGTCCTCAACAAGGCGGAAGGGCTCGACGCCGACATCGTGTCCGCGGATTTCCACGCTCTGGGGCTGGGTGAGCCGCTTGCCATCTCCGCCACCCACGGTCAGGGGTGCGAGGAGCTGATGGAGCGCGTGCTCGCGGGCTTCGAGCCGCAGCCGGCCGCGGCTGCCGACTCCGACGCCATTCGCATCGCCGTCATTGGTCGGCCGAACGTCGGCAAGTCCACGCTGGTCAATCGCCTGCTCGGCGAGGAGCGCGTGATCGCGAGCGAGGACCCCGGCACCACCCGCGACAGCATCCTGGTGCCCTTCGAGCGCGACGGGCGCGCGTTTCTGCTGATCGACACCGCCGGGGTGCGACGCCGCGCCAGGGTCGAGGACGTGGTCGAGCGCGCGAGCGTCGCCAAGGCGCTGCAGGCGATCGCCGAAGCGCACGTCGTCATCCTGGTGCTCGATGCGCACGACACGGTCGCCGAGCAGGACGCGAGCGTGCTGGGAGTGGCGCTCGAGCGCGGGCGCGCGCTCATCATCGCGGTCAACAAGTGGGACGGGATTCCACCAGAGCAGCGCGAGCTGATCCATCGGCAGCTGGCCCTGAAGCTCGACTTCGTGCCCTTTGCGCCACTGCATTTCATCTCCGCGCGCCATGGGACCGGGGTAGGCGAGCTCATGCAGTCCACGGTGCGCGCCTACGAAGCGGCCATGCGTACCCTGCCGACGCGCGAGCTGACGCGTACCCTCGAGCAGGCGTTGAGCGTCCACCAGCCACCGCTGGTGCGCGGCCGGCGCATCAAGCTGCGTTACGCGCATCAGGGCGGGCGCAATCCGCCGCGTATCGTGATCCATGGCAACCAGACCGCATCGGTCCCGGACGCCTACACACGCTATCTCGCGAATGTGTTCCGCAAGACCTACGATCTGTTCGCGACTCCGGTGTTCATCGAGTACCGCACGGACGTCAATCCGTACGATCGCCAGCGGCGCGCGCAGCCGCGCACCGACAAGCCGCGCCGACGCACGGGGACGAGGCAACGCCGCTGATGGTGAAGATCTATTCCGGTCCTCTGAGCATGTTTGGCGCGAAGGTGGAAATCGCCGCGCGCGAGAAAGGTGTCGATTTCGAGCTGGAGATGGTGCCTTTCAGCCAAGATCACGGTTACGACCCGAAGCACCCGG
>DASWUP010000334.1:0-8976 GCA_036401635.1 Steroidobacteraceae bacterium | reverse complement strand
AACGGAGCGTCGTTTTCGGCCAGTGATTCTCTATCTTCTGGCTTCCTGAGCGCAGAGTCCCATTGCTCGCGAAGCGACGGCTGTGGACCTGTACCTGTGACAGGAAGGTGGAACTGCCCTTTGCGAATCCGATGCGCGAGTTCGATGCCGCTCAGCGTGACGGCCGCCGAACCGATGGTCTTTAGACCAAGCATGGAGGCACATCGCTGTTTGATGGCTCGGTGGTCTTGCTCGATGCGGTTGTTGAGATACCGGTTGGCGCGCACCGTCACCCCCTCCCAGCGCGGGTCCTCGCGGCCCAACTGGCGCAGGCTCTGATGGGTCGCGGCGTTTCCATCGAGATTGATGGTGGCGGGCCAGAGTACCTCCGGCCTCGCAACGGCAGCCTGGAAAAACGCCTTCGCCGACTCGATCGTGCGATTTTCGCAAAGCAGGGAATGAATGCTTTTGCCGTTTCGATCGACTGCGCGGTAGAGCCAATGCGGCTGCCCGCGCACTACGACTTCGGTCTCGTCCATGCGCCAGGATTGCCCCGATGGACGCGAGAATCGGGTCCATCGGCGCTCGTATTCCGGGAGATAGCGCAGCACCCAGCGCATGATAGTCGTGTGCGAGACGGCAACCCCGCGCTCGCCCATCATAGCCACCAGGTCGCGGTAGCTCAGCCGGTACGTGATGTACCAGCGAACGCACTGCTCGATGATCTCTGCGGAGTAGCGACGCCGGCGGTAAATCGGATCGCGAGGAACGGCTCGGGGCATGCGGGATCTCCCGGATCGGGAGCCCAATACTAGTGCGGACCGTTAATGCACCAGAACCGAAAATTGGCGGAGAGAGAGGGATTCGAACCCTCGAAGGGCTTATGACCCTTACACCCTTAGCAGGGGTGCGCCTTCGACCACTCGGCCATCTCTCCGCGCCCTGGGAACGCTTGTATGTCAGTTGGCCGGCGGCTGTCCCGCTGGCCCGCGTGCGGGCGGCCATGATACTGAAGGGGCCGGCGTGCAGCAAAGCGCTGCAGCGATCGCCGGCTCAGGCCGCGAGCCGCGCGCGTACGAACTCCTGCACCGACTCGAGCGCGGCATCGAGCGCTTCGGGCTTGCTGCCACCGGCCTGCGCAAAATCCGCCCGACCGCCGCCGCGCCCGCCCACCTGCGCGGCCACCGCACCGACCAGCTCGCCGGCCTTGATGCGCGAGGTCTGGTCCGCGGTCACCCCTGCGACCAGCAGCACCTTGGCCGGGCTCTCCACGCTCGCCAACACCACTACCGCCGACTTGAGGCGGTCTTTCAGCTGATCGACCGCGGCGCGCAGCGCGCCGGCATCCGCGCCGTCCACCTTGATGGCGACGACCTTGACCCCCTGCACGTCGACGGCGCCCGCGGCGAGGTCCACTCCCTGACCGGACGCGAGCCGGTCCTTGAGCGTGCGGATCTCGCGCTCCATCTGGCGCGCCCGCTCGAGTTGCTCGCGCACCTTGTCCGTCAGATCCTCGCGCGTGCCGCGCGCCAGTGCGGCGAGCTCCCTCAGCAGGGCATCATTTTGTTCGACGTAGTCGAGCGCTCCCTCGCCGGTGAGTGCCTCGATGCGGCGTACGCCGGAGGCGACACCGCTCTCGCCCACGATCTTGAAAAGCCCGATGTCCCCGGCGCGTTGCACGTGAGTGCCGCCGCACAGCTCCATCGAGAAGTCACCCATGCGCAACACCCGCACGTCCTTGTCGTACTTCTCGCCAAACAGCGCGATGGCGCCCCCGGCGACCGCGCCCTCGTAGTCCATGACGCGGGTTTCCGTGGGGATGTTGGCGCGGATCTGCGTGTTCACCAGCCGTTCGATCTCGCGCAGCTCCGCGGGCGCGACCGGCTGGAAATGCGCGAAATCGAAGCGCAGCCGGTCGGGCGCCACCAGCGATCCCTTCTGCTGCACGTGCGCGCCGAGCACCTTGCGCAGCGCGGCGTGCAGCAGATGGGTGGCGCTGTGATTGAGCGCAGTCGCCTGGCGCCGGGGGCCGTTCACTTGAGCCTCGAGCGTATCGCCGATGCGAATGGCGCCCTGCTCGAAGTGCCCGCGGTGCGAATGCGCGGCGCCGCGCCGCAGCGTGTCTTCCACCACGAAACGCACACCGGGACCGGTGAGCTCGCCCGCATCCCCCACCTGGCCGCCCGCCTCGGCATAGAACGGCGTGCGATCGAGCACCACCTCACCCTGCTCGCCCGCGCCGAGCGTGTCCACCTGCGCGCCCTGCTTCAGCAGCGCGACCACGCGGCCGGGGCCGCTCAGTCCCTCATAGCCCTGGAACAGCGTGCGCGCGTCGAATGAAGGGCCGCCGCGCTGATCGACGCCGAACTTGCTCGCTTCCTGCGAACGGCGCCGCTGCTCCTCCATCGCCGCTTCAAAGCGCGCCTGGTCGATGCTCAAGCCGCGCTCGCGTGCAACGTCGGCCGTCAGATCGAGCGGAAAGCCGTAGGTGTCGTAGAGCTTGAACACGGTGTCGCCGTCGATCACCTTCGCGCCCTGCAGGTTGCGTATGGCGCCCTCGAGCAACACCATGCCGTTGGCCAGCGTTTGCGCGAAGCGCTCTTCCTCCTGTTGCAGCACGCGCTGCGCGTGTTCGCGCCCGCGCGTGAGCTCCGGATACGCGCCGCTCATCTCCTCTTCGAGCACGGTCACCAGCTTGTAGAGGAACGGTTCCTGGATACCGAGCTTGTAGCCGTGGCGAATCGCGCGGCGGATGATCCGGCGCAGCACGTAACCGCGGCCCTCGTTGGAGGGCAACACGCCGTCGACGATCAGGAACGTGCAGGCGCGGATGTGATCGGCGATCACGCGCAGCGAGCTCGAGGTCAGCACCGAGGTTCCGGCGAGCCTGCCCGCGGCGCTGATCAGGTTCTTGAACAGGTCGATGTCGTAGTTCGAATGCACGCCCTGCATGACCGCCGCGATGCGCTCGAGCCCCATGCCGGTGTCAACCGACGGTCTCGGCAGCGGTGTGAGCGTGCCGTCCGCGGCGCGCTCGAACTGCGTGAACACCAGGTTCCAGATCTCTACATACCGGTCCCCATCCTCCCCGGCAGAACCCGGCGGACCGCCTGCGATCTCCGGTCCATGGTCGTAGAAGATCTCGCTGCACGGCCCGCACGGGCCGGTGTCGCCCATGGCCCAGAAGTTGGACGCTTCGCCGAGGCGCGCGAAGCGCTGCGGACTCACGCCGATGTCCTTCAGCCAGATGTCCGCGGCTTCGTCATCATCGCGATATACCGTGCACCACAGCCGCGCCGGGTCGAGTCCCAGGGTGTAGATGAGGAAATCCCAGGCGAGATGAATCGCCTCGCGCTTGAAATAATCCCCAAAGGAAAAGTTGCCGAGCATCTCGAAGAACGTGTGATGGCGGGCCGTGTAACCCACGTTCTCCAGGTCGTTGTGTTTGCCGCCGGCGCGCACGCACCGCTGGCTGGAGGCGGCGCGCAGGTAGTCACGCTGCTCCTTGCCGAGGAACACATCCTTGAACTGCACCATGCCGGAGTTGGTAAAGAGCAGCGTCGGGTCGTTGCCGGGTACGAGCGAACTCGAGGGCACGATCATGTGATTGTGCGCGAGGAAGAACTCCAGAAACGCGCTGCGTACGTCCGCCGCGCTCATGTAAGACGGTTTGTTCAAGGTGCTTCAGTCCAGCTCGGGATCGGCGCCTGTGGCCGCGCGGATATGATCCGATGAAAAGCCACGATACCGCAAAAAACGTGCTTGCCGTGCCTTATCCGCCCAGCTCGCCGGTGGCTGGTGGCCGAATTTGGCACCGCGGACGCGGCGCGCGAGTGCACACCAATCCGGTCCGCTCGCGAGCGCGGCATCGACGAGCCCATCGGGCAGGCCGTGCCTGCGCAGGTCCGCGGCGATGCGGATCGGGCCCTGGCCGCGCCCGGCGTGCCAGCTGACATAGCTTTCTGCGAAACGCCCGTCGTCGAGGGCCCCGCGTGCAGCGAGCTCGGCGATCACCGCCGCTGCAGCGCCATCGTCAAAGCCCTGCGAGCGCAGTTTCGCGCGCAGTTCGGCGCTGGCGAAGTCCCGCCGGGCCAGCAGCGCGACGGCGGCCGTACGCACAGCCTGCGGATCTGTGCGCTGTTGCGCACTCGTTGGCTTGGGTGATCTGCGCGGGGGCATGTTTGCAGTATAGTGAGCCTCGGCGGCTCGCCCTGGTGCGGCCGTCGCTCTTCATTCAGCTAGGGACAAGGAGCGATCATGCGATTCGTTGTTGGAGTGCTGGTGTGCATGGGCGCCGGCGCAATCTCGCTCGCTCTCGCCGATCCGTCAACCACGGCACCGGCCGCGACCGCGCCCGCCGCCCCGGTCGCCGCCCCTTCAACCACGGCACCGGCCCCGACCGCGCCCGCCGCCCCGGTCGCCGCCGCGACCACTCCGGCTGCCACGGCGACCGCCCCGACTCCCGCCACGCCTGGGGTTGATCCCGAGGAGAAGCGTCTTCTGGCTGCGGGATATCGGATGCAACTGCGCCACGGCGAGAAAATGTTCTGCCGCAGGGAAGAGGAGATCGGTTCGCGCCTGGGAGGACGGGAGGTCTGCAGAACCAAAGAGCAGCTGAGGGTCACCCAGGAGTCGGCCAAGGACGCCGTGATAGAGGCTCAGCGGCACCAGGCGAGTCCCGCCCATTGATCCTGACCGGGGACCGCACCGCCGCGGTGCTCAGGCCGTATTGGCAGCAGCCTGATCGCCGTTGCGCTGCTGGCGCGGCGGTAGCAGCCTCGCCCTCACCTGTTCCTCGATCTCGCGCGCGACCTCCTTGTTCGACTGCAGGTACGCGCGCGCATTGTCCTTGCCCTGGCCGATGCGGCTGCCTTTGTAGGCATACCAGGCGCCCGACTTTTCGATGATCCCGAGCGAGCTGCCGAGCTCGATGATCTCGCCCTCGCGTGAGATGCCCTGCCCGTACATGATCTCGAACTCCGCCTCCCGGAACGGGGGTGCGATCTTGTTCTTCACCACCTTGACGCGCGTCATATTGCCGGTGACTTCCTCGCCGTTCTTGATCGCACCGATGCGCCGGATGTCGAGGCGCACCGAGGCATAGAACTTCAGCGCGTTGCCGCCGGTGGTGGTCTCCGGATTGCCGAACATCACGCCGATCTTCATGCGGATCTGGTTGATGAAGATGACCATGGTGTTCGAGCGGCTGATGTTGCCGGTGAGCTTGCGCAGCGCCTGCGACATGAGACGCGCGTGCAGGCCGACCTGCATCTCGCCCATCTCGCCTTCGATCTCGGCCCTGGGTGTGAGGGCCGCCACGGAATCCACCACGACGATGTCGACCGCGTTCGAGCGCACCAGCATGTCGGTGATTTCCAGTGCCTGCTCGCCGGTATCTGGCTGCGACACCAGCAGCTCGTTGATGTTCACGCCGAGCTTCTCGGCGTACCCAGGATCGAGCGCGTGCTCCGCGTCGACGAACGCGGCGGTGCCGCCGATGCGTTGCACTTCGGCGATGACCTGCAGGGTGAGTGTGGTCTTGCCGGAAGCCTCGGGTCCGAAGACTTCCACCACGCGGCCGCGCGGCAGGCCGCCGACACCCAGAGCGATGTCGAGTCCGAGCGAACCCGTGGAGACGGTCTCCACGTCGTAGCTCGCCGCGGCATCACCCAGGCGCATCACCGAGCCTTTGCCGAACTGTTTTTCGATCTGTCCCAGTGCGGCAGCGAGCGCCTTCTTGCGGTTTTCTTCCATCTGCGAGATTCCCGAGAGTGTGGCGGAGAGTGAAAAAATTTCTCGGGCGCAATTATCACATAAACACGCGGCGAGCGGCGCGCGCGGCGGGCGCTGTTTTTCAGCTATTAGCGCGCTTTTTCCGTCTTAACCAGTAAATACGATTCAATGACACTGTATACGGGGCCGGCCGGGTCCGTGCGGCTCTCGATCAGCGCGAACGCGTCAAAGCGCCACAGCACCGGTTGCAGCGCGAGCGCGGTTGGAGCATGCGCGACCTTGCGCGCCACCGTGACATGCGCGCGGAAGGGCTTGAGATCCGGACTAAAACCCGCCGCCGTGGTTTCGTTCTTGAGCGTAGCGGCGAGCGCCGACGTGCTCGCCGGAGCCCTGTCTGGCTGCGCAACGCGCACTGCGGCGGGCTCCTCGGTGCCGAGCACGCACAGGGTCTGCGGTCTCGCCCAGTGCGCCAGGCGATCGAAACTCAGCAGCAGCGGCGGCGCATCCGCAGGAAATGCGTCCGCGACCCGGCGCGCGATCCGGTCAAGCTCCGGAACGCGACCCTCAGGCACGCTGCCGAGGAACGCGAGGGTCAGGTGCAGGGTCTGCACCGGCACCGGGCGGCCACCGCAGGATCCAGCGGACTTGCGGGTCGCGTGAGCCAACGCGCCGCGCTGCTGCGCATCTGGCCACAGCGCAAAGAACAGGCGCCGGGTCGGCTCGCGCGCCGGCGGGGGCGGTGCGTGCAACTGTGCCGGCGCGCGCGGCTGTCCGCCGCCGCTCAAACCGGATCCGTGCGCGGCCTGACTTCCAGGCGCACCGGCAGATCGAGCCGCAGGATGAGCCGCAGCGCATGCTGCACTGAACGGCTGCGCACGAACGCGCGATCCCCGGCGAAAAGCTTTTCCTCGGCAATGATGTCAATCGCCGGCGCCTGCCGGGCGGCGGCGCAGAACCACACGGTGCCGACTGGTTTGCCGGGCGTGCCGCCATCGGGGCCGGCGATGCCGCTGACCGCCAGCGCCACATTGGCGCCGGAAACGCGCAGCGCCCCTTCCGCCATCTCCCGTACCGCCTGCTCGCTCACGGCGCCGAAGCTCTCGAGCGTACGCACCGCGACGCTCAGGTCGCGCACCTTCGCGGCATCGGAATAGGTCACGTAGCCACACTCGAACCACTGCGAACTGCCGGGTACGTCGGTGAGCGCCTTGGCGACCCACCCGGCGGTGCAGGATTCGGCAGTGACAATGCGCCGCTCGGCAGCGTGCAGCTTGTGGCCGACGCGCGCAGCCAGCTCGTAGAGCTCAGGATCACTCGCCATGGGTGCGAGGCTAACCCACCCGCGACTCTCCCGGTAGCGGCGGCGGGTTCGCCGGCCAACACCGGCGGCGCTCTATATTATCTGGGCGTGCGCATTTCAGGGTTGGGGGCACCAGGGTTCTCGTCTGCTGCGCCGCGGGCTGAACGACGGCCGCCCGCATGGTTGCTGCCCGCTCCCTGGCTGCGTCGGTCACGCGCACGTTGCAGCAGCAGTTCCGCCACCGCCTCGCGGGCCTCGGTTTCGCTGGTCCCCGCCGGAAACTCGAACACTTCCCTCGCATCGAACGGGTTTCTCACGCGCACAGGCGGTCCCTGCGGCTCCGCAGGCGCTGCCGGCGGGGGCACGACCGCGGCCGGGAGCGGGCTTGTCACAGCGGGCGGGTTCCATTCTGCCGCGCGCTGCGCCGCGGCCCACCACCACGCGATCGCCGCCGCGATACCCACAACTGCCGCCGCGAGCCCCAGTGGCCACAGACGAAATCGTGTCGCGCCGCCCGCCTGCAACCGAGGCTTCGGAGAGGGTGAGGCGGGCGATGATGAGCCGGGTGTCGATTCAACGGGGCGCGCCGGGGTTTGGGCCCCCTTGGCAGCCTGCGAAAGTGCGAGGACCTGCTCGGGAGCCAGCTCCAGCTCGATCGTGTCCTCGTCCGGGTCGTCAGCGAATCCTGTTGTCCCGCCTTCAAATCCTTGGGTCATCGCGACAGCTTAACAAGGCCATACTGGAGGTCACACTGGCCGAACCCCTCTTCCCACTGCGGCGCCGTCCGCTGCAACGGTTTTTTAGACCGCGTGCCTCAACTATCGAACTAACAAGTCCAGCTGGCGCACATCGAGACCTGCCTCGCGATAGTACTTCCGAGTCAATTCGAGAAGAGTGAACTCACTGTCAATATCTGACAGTGGCCGCCCTTCGCGCTGCATTACTGCTTGGGGTAATACCGGGCGCCCGGCAACCCATCGAAATCCGCATCCTGGGTCCAAAGCGTAGCGTGGTGTCGTTGAGCGGTCGCAAGCATGACGCTGTCCGCCATCGCGATCCCGTGCTGAATTGAGAGTCGTGCGGCTTCAAGTGCTGTCGCCCGATCGAGATCCACAACCCTCCCCTGCTCCATGACCGCAACGGCCCGTAGAGCATCATCCTCACCCCGCTGCTGGCTCACCCGCTTGAAGACCTCAAAGAGCGACAACGACGGCACAAGGAGCGACCGCGTAGCCTCGACTGGCTTCGCGAAAACCGCCGCGTTGGGTCCGTCGGCGAAATACTCGAGCCAGGCTGAGGAGTCGACGACGTTCATACCCTATCGGCATCTCGAGGCACGCTGGTATCGATGCCCTTGAGCGACCCTCGGGCAGTCTTGGTCCGCCCTACGGGCACGAGCTCGATCCGGCCCCGATACTCGATGGCATGGAGTTTCTCGCCGGGCTTGATCCCTAGTGCCTTACGAATTCGCAACGGAATGACGATCTGGTACTTCGAGGACACCGTGATAGTCGTCATACGACACTCCGATCGATCACATTGACGTAAAGCAAGGGTTCTAGGCTATCACGACACCGCGTCGGTGTCGTCGCACCCCGCACAATCGGTGAATTGCAACTTCCCCTTCCCGGTTGGCAGACCAGCAAGACGCATCGGCTGGTAGTAACCGGCTCGGCCGGTCGTCTTTACATGGTGAAGCTCAATGAGAGACGGGTTCGCTCACGCTGGATACGGCGTTCCACGACGCCAACGGAAAGCCAGGATTCGATTTCGCCGATCGCGAGTGGCCGCACGGCTGGATGGGCACAGGTAAGCCTCATGGCGTAGTGTTCTCGCGCTAGACACGGAAATAGGCATTCACGCTCCAACACGAATTTAGACAGATAGCTCGTGAACGCGGAAAAAATGGGCATTTAGGCTGCCGTCTCAACCGGTCGACGCAACGCAAGAGTTCAGTTTATGTG
>DASWUP010000333.1:0-23111 GCA_036401635.1 Steroidobacteraceae bacterium | reverse complement strand
CATCGGCGCTGAGCCTGAGCGCGCCCGCCGCAGGCACGGTGGTGTATTTTGATGGCCCCTCGTCAGCGGCGATGTTGACCTTGCCCGCCAGGCGGGAAGCCTCGCCGAGCGCTTTCTTTGACCACACGCCGGTATTCAGGTAATCGACGGTGGAGTCCGCGCGCGCGATGTTCATCGGGATGGCGGCGAACTGGCCGGTCGCGCCACCCTGCAGGAACAGCACCTTGTAGTGGCCGGGAACGCCGAGCAGCTCGCGCAGCAGTTGCTCGGCTTGCTGAGCCACGGCCACAAAGGCCTTGCTGCGATGGCTCACTTCCATCACCGACATGCCGCAATGCTGCCAGTCGGCCAGCTCCTCGCGGACCTGTTCGAGAACCTCCACAGGCAGCGTGGCCGGCCCTGCAGCGAAATTGAATACGCGCACGAGCACCCTTCCGGGCTGTTTCACACCATGAGGGGACGGGGGATCTTAGCCTATGTATCTGCAGCCGGCTCGCCTGCGCCGGCCTGCGGGCCGCGCTCGGTCACGGCATCCTCCTCACCGGTATCCAGACTCTCGATGCGCTCGATGCCGACGAGGCGCTCCCCCTCCCCGAGACGGATGAGCCGTACGCCCTGGGTGTTGCGACCCTGCACGGAAATCTCATCCACCGTGGTGCGCACCAGCGTGCCGGTGGAGCTGATCAGCATGATCTCCTGCCCCGGCATCACCTGCAGTGCCGCCACCGTGTCGCCGTTGCGGTCCGAGGTCTGCAGCGCAATCACGCCCTGGCCACCGCGGCCGTGCGGCGGAAATTCCGCCAGCGGCGTGCGTTTGCCGTAGCCGGCGGCGGAGGCCGTCAGCACCTGACCCTCGCCCACCACGATCAGCGCGATCAGCTCCTGGCCGGCGCCCAGACGGATGCCGCGCACCCCGGCCGCCTCGCGCCCCATGTCGCGCACTTCGCTCTCGTGAAAGCGGATGGCCTTGCCGCCGCTCGACACCAGCATGATCTCGCGCTCGCCGTCGGTAATCGCCACCCCGACGAGTTGATCGTTGTCGTGCAGGTCGACCGCAATGATCCCGGTGGAGCGCGGCCGCGAGAACGCCGCGAGCGGAGTCTTCTTCACCGTGCCGGCGCGCGTGGCCATGAACACGAAGTGCTGCTCGTCGTACTGCTTGACCGGCAACAGCGCGTTGATCTTCTCGCCTTCCTCGAGCGGCAACAGGTTCACCATCGGCTTGCCGCGGGCGCCGCGTCCGGCCTGCGGCAGCTCGTAGACCTTGAGCCAGTACACCTTGCCGCGGTTGGAAAAGCACAGCACGGTGTCGTGCGTGTGCGCGACGAACAGCTTCTCGACGAAATCCTCGTCCTTGACCGCGGTGGCGGTCTTGCCGCGCCCGCCGCGGCGCTGCGTCTGGTACTCGGTGAGCGGCTGGCACTTGGCGTAACCGGCGTGCGACAGCGTCACCACCACATCCTGCGGCTCGATCAGGTCCTCGGTGGTGAGATCCAGATGATCGCGGTTGATCTCGGTACGGCGCGCATCGCCATACGCGGTGCGGATCTCCAGCAGCTCCGCCCGCACCACCTGGGTGAGGCGCTCGGGACGCGCGAGAATGTCGCCCAGGTCGCGGATACTCTGCAGCAGCTCGCGGTATTCGGCGATGATCTTGTCCTGCTCCAGTCCCGTGAGGCGATGCAGGCGCATGTCCAGAATGGCCTGCGCCTGCGCCTCCGACAGACGATAAGCCCCGCCGCTCATGCCCAATTCAGCCGCCAGCCCCTGGGGACGCGTGGAAATGGCGCCGGCGCTCTCCAGCAGCCCGGTGACGATGCCCGGCGGCCAGGTGCGCGCCAGCAGCGCGGTGCGCGCCTCGGTGGGTGAGCTGGAAGCCTTGATGAGCGCAATTACCGCGTCGATGTTGGCGAGCGCCACCGCCAGGCCTTCGAGGATGTGCGCTCGCTCGCGTGCCTTGGCGAGGTCGTAGATGGTGCGCCGCGTGACAACTTCACGGCGATGCCGGATGAACGCCTCCAGCATTTCCTTCAGCGACATCAGCTTCGGCTGGCCGTCCTGCAGCGCCACCATGTTGATGCCAAACACCGTCTCCATGGGCGTTTGCGCATACAGGTTGTTGAGGACGATCTCGGTAACCTCGCCGCGCCTGAGCTCGATGACGATACGCATGCCGTCCTTGTCGGACTCGTCACGCAGGCCGTCGGCGGCGATACCGTCGATCAGCTTCTCGCGCACCAGCTGCGCGATGCGCTCGATGAGGCGCGCCTTGTTGACCTGATAGGGAAGCTCGGTGACCACGATCGCCTGGCGATCGCCCCGACCGACCTCCTCGAAGCTCACGCGCGCGCGCACCGACAGGCGGCCGCGACCGGTGCGGTAGGCGGTGGCGATCTCCTGCGCGCCGTTGATGATGCCGCCGGTGGGAAAATCCGGCCCCGGCATGTGCTGCATCAGCGCCGCCAGCGGCAGCGCCGGATCATCCAGCAGCGCCAGGCACGCGTTGACGGTCTCGGTGAGGTTGTGCGGCGGAATGTTGGTCGCCATGCCGACGGCGATGCCGGTCTGCCCGTTGACCAGCAGATTCGGGATGCGCGTCGGCAGCACCGAGGGCTCGGTCTCGGACTCATCGTAGTTAGGCGTGAAATCGACCGTTTCCTTCTCGATGTCCGCCAGCAGCTCGTGCGCGAGGCGCGACATGCGCACTTCCGTGTAGCGCATGGCCGCCGGCAGGTCACCGTCCACGGAGCCGAAATTGCCCTGGCCGTCGACCAGCAGGTAGCGCATCGAAAACGCCTGCGCCATACGCACGATCGTGTCGTATACCGCGGAGTCGCCGTGCGGATGGTACTTGCCGATCACGTCCCCGACGACCCGCGCGGACTTCTTGTACGGCTTGTTCCACTCGTTGCCGAGCTCGCGCATGGCGTGCAGCACGCGGCGGTGCACGGGCTTGAGGCCGTCACGCACGTCGGGGAGCGCCCGCCCGACGATCACGCTCATTGCATAGTCGAGATAGGAGTGCCGCATCTCCTCTTCGAGACTGACCGACAGAACTTCGCGGGCGATGGCAGCCATTAATGGTGCTGAAATGAAACCCTAAGTCTATCACGAAGCCCCTGCCGGGCCTGCGCTTCACGCGCCGCGCGGTTGGCTCCCGGTGAAGCTAAGCGCAGCGCGCGCAAGCAGGCACCGATATACTGCGCGCAGCTGTTTTCCCGCTCACTGCGACGATGTTCACCAGGGGAACGATGCCCAAAAGAAAATGCGCACAGCTGCTGATCGAGGCCCGCGGGCTGCAGCCGATCGCGCCCGCCAGCTGGGCGCAGCGCATACGTTTGGAGGCTGCCGCGTGAGCGTCGCGGCAGGCCCGGCGCGCGACCCGCAGCGCCGCGGCGCGAACGCCGATAGCGCGGAGCTGGCAAAGTTCGACGCGGTCGCGGGGCGATTCTGGGATTTACACGGGGAGTTTCGTCCCCTGCACCTGTTGAATCCGCTGCGCGCACAGTTCATCGCCGAGCGCGCGACGCTCGCGGGCAGCCGCGTCCTCGACGTCGGCTGTGGCGGGGGCCTGTTGGCTGAGGCACTCGCGCGCGCCGGGGCGCGCGTCACGGCCATCGACCTGGCGCCCGGCATGATCGAGGTCGCGCGGCTGCACGCTGCCGAATCCGCACTCACCGTGGATTACCGCGTGGCCGCCGCGGAGCAAGTGGCGGCGGCAGAGCCTGCCGGCTTTGACGTGGTCACCTGCATGGAAATGCTCGAGCACGTTCCCGAGCCCGCGGCCATGACGGCGACGCTCGCGCGGCTGTTGCGCCCCGGCGGCGCGCTGTTCGTCTCGACCATCAACCGCAATCTGCGCTCATTCCTGCTGGCGATTGTCGGCGCGGAATACCTCCTCAATCTGATCCCGCGCGGCACGCACGAGTACCAGCGTCTCATCCTTCCTTCCGAGCTGGCGCGCTGGGCGCGCGCCGCGGGGCTCACGCTCGTACACATGGCGGGCATCGATCTCAACCCCTTCACCGGGCGCGTGGCGCTGACGGGCAACCTCGCCGTGAACTACCTGGCGCATTTCCGCCGATGAGCACCCTGCTCATTTTCATCGTCGCGGCGGGCGCACTCGCCACCGGCGCCGTGCTGGGCGCGCTGCTGGCGCAGCTGCGCGCCGCGCGGCGCATCGAGTCGCTGCGGATCGAGCTTGCCGCCGCGCAGGTGCGCCTGGAATCGAGCGCCCTGCAGGACGCGGACCGTCTGCGTCTGCTCGAGCAGTCCGAGATGCGCCTGCGCGTCGCGTTCGACTCCGTCGCCGGCGAGACACTGCGTACCAACAGCGAGTTGTTCCTGCGCCTGGCGCGTGAGGCGCTCGGCCGGGACCAGGTGCTCGCCCAGGGCGCACTTAAGGAGCGCGAGCTGGCCATCGCGCAGCTGGTGGAACCGCTGCGCACCGCGCTCGAACGCACCGAGGCGCAGGTGCAGGCACTCGAGCGCGAGCGCCGCGAGGCCTTCGCGAGTCTGCGCACCCAGATCGAAACGCTCGCCGGCGGCCAGGTGCAGCTGCAGCGCGAGACACGCAACCTGGTCACCGCGCTGCGCCGCCCGGAGGTGCGCGGCCGCTGGGGCGAGCTGACGCTGCGCCGCCTGGTGGAGTTGGCCGGGCTCACTGAACACTGCGACTTCACCGAGCAGCTGCAGCTGGTCGGCGAAGAAGGCGCGCTGCGTCCGGATCTGGTCGTGCACATGCCCGATGCGCGCGACCTGGTGATCGACGCGAAGACGCCGCTCGAGGCCTATCTCAGCTCCCTCGATGCCGCCACGGACGAGGAACGCCAGCACTCGCTCAGGCGACACGCGCAGCAGGTCGAGACGCGCGTACGCGAGCTCGCCTCCAAGAGCTACTGGACACAGTTCGAGCGCAGCCCGGAGTTTGCGGTGTTGTTCCTGCCGGGCGATCAGTTCCTTTCCGCGGCGCTCATCGAGCGCCCGGAGCTGCTCGAGAGCGCGCTCGGCCAGAACGTGATCATCGCCACGCCCTCGACGCTCATCGCGCTCCTCAAGGCCGTCGCCTACGGCTGGCGGCAATCGGCCGTGGCGCGCAACGCGGCGCTCATCCGCGACCTGGGCCAGGAGCTGTACCGGCGGCTCGCAACCTTCAACGGGCACTTGGGGCGCATGGGGCAGCGTCTCGGTACCGCGGTGGAAGCCTACAACGCGGCCGTCGGCTCGCTCGAGCGCCAGGTGCTGCCGCAGGCACGACGCTTCAGGGAGCTGGGCGTCAGCGCGGACGCGCCGCTCCCGGAGCTCGAGCCGATCGGGCAGCTGGCACGCAACCCCGGCGCGCCCATGGCGGCCGGGCCGCCGGCTGAGCCGCCCGCCGGGACCGCGGGCGCGACTAATGCCCGCAAGGCCTGACTGGCCGCCGACGCGCACCCTCGCCTGGCTGTACTCCCCGGTGACGCAGCGCCCACTGCTCGCGGCGCTGTGCGGCATCGAGAGCGAGCTCGCGGTGAGCCTTGGCGCCGGGCTCGATCATCAGGTTGCGCACCTACGCCTCGGCTGGTGGCGCGAAGAGTGCGAACGCTGCACGCAAGGGCGGCCGGCGCATCCGCTCACACGCGCGCTGGCCGCAAACTTCGCGCCCGCAGAGCGAGCGCCGCTCGCCGCACTCACCGGAGTGGTCGACACGGCCATCTGGGATCTGGCTGCGGCCGCCTTTGACAGCCGTCTCGAGCTGACGGCGTATTGCGAGCGCTGGAGCGCGGCGCTCATCGAACCGCTGGCGCGCTTCGCGCTCCCCGGCATCGCCGCCGGCAGTTGCCGCGCTCTGGGCCGCGGGCTGCGGGAGATCGAGATGCTCAGCGCTCTGGCGGGCGATGCACGCGCCGGCCGGCTGCGGCTGCCGCTCGATGAGCTCGCGCGCGCGCACGTACCCCCGGAGAGTCTCGCGCAGCCACCGTGGGCCGCGGGGCTTGCGGGGCTGGTGCGCGAGCGGCATCGGCAGCTGCGCGCCGAACTGGCCGCGAGCGTCGACGCGCTGGCGCGGCACGAGCAGGCAGCGCTGCGCGGCCTCATGGTCTGGGCGGCGCTCGCCTGGAGCTACTCACTGCGGGCGGAGCGCGCCTTGCCCGGCGCCATCACCTCGGGCGACCATCACAGGCCGCTCGATGGCTGGCGCGCATGGCGCGCGGCGCGGCGCGCGGATGCCGGGCGCTTCGCGCTGCGGGCGAAGGAGGTTTGAGAGCGTGAGTGAGCGGTTCGAGCCCCGCAGGCACCTCGCGGCTCCCGCGGAGCTGGCCGGCCGCGTGATCGCCATTACCGGCGCGAGCGATGGGATCGGCCGGGCGGTCGCGCTGAGGTGCGCCCGGCACCAGGCGAACGTCATTCTGATCGGCCGCAGTGCGCACAAGCTCGAACCCGTGCACGCCGAAATCGCCGCCGGCGGTGCGCCCGAGGCCAGTATCGCCGTCCTTGACTTCGAGCGGGCGCTGGCCGTGGACTACGACCAGGTGGCGGACGCGGTGCTCGAGCGCTACGGACGCCTCGATGGGCTGGTGCACAACGCGGCGCTCCTCGGGACCTTATCGCCCATCGAGCACTACGACGTGCCGACCTGGTGCCGCGTGCTGCACGTCAACGTCACGGCCGCCTTCGCGCTGACGCAGGTGCTGCTGCCGGCGTTGAAGAAGTCCGCGGATGCCTCGGTGGTATTCACGACCAGCGCGGTGGGCCGCCACGGCCGCGCCTACTGGGGCGCGTACGCGGTGTCCAAATTCGCCATCGAAGGCCTCTCGCAGGTGCTGTCCGCGGAGCTGGAAGGCATCAGCCAGGTACGCGTAAACGCACTGAACCCCGGACGCGCGCGCACCGCCATGCGCCGCCAAGCCTATCCGGCGGAGGACATCGAGTCCCTGCCCCTGCCGGCGGCGCTCACCGGTGCGTATATCGCGCTCCTGGGTCCGGCGAGCCGCGGGGTCAGCGGCAAATCCTTCGATGCTCAGCCGGCGGCGGTCGCGGAGCTCTCCGGCAGCAGCGCGCGCAACTCCTCCTGAGTGAGCTCGCGAAACTGACCGCGCGCGAGCGAGCGCTCCAGCGCCACTGGTCCGAGTTGCGTGCGCAGCACCCGGCTGACGAGCGCACCCTGACGCTCGAATAGCTGCCGCACCTGCTTGCCGCTCGCGCCGCGGACCGCGAGCGTGTACCAGCGGTTGGCGCCCTCCCCGCCGCCAGCCTCGCAGCGCTCGATCGTGAGGCGTGCGCCGCTGTCGAGCGCTCCGCCGCGAATCCCCTGAAGCTGCAGCGCACTGAGTTCGCCGCGCACCCGCACGCCGAATTCGCTCACCAGGGCGTGCACCGCGCGCTGCAGCCGCAGCGCGAGCTCACCGTCGGAGGTTACGAGCTCGAGGCCCCCATCCACGCGCGGCATGGGACTCACCGGGATGAAGCGCCGGCCCGCGCGGCGCGGCAGGCGTTCGAGGAGCGCCGCCCGCGGCGTTTCCGCCGCGGGTTCAGCAGCGCTCGCCGCCGGGGTGTTGAGGGGTTCGCCCGGCGAGCGATGGCAGAGGAATGCACGCGCTTGGGGCGAGGGTGCGGGGGTGCGCACCAGGCGCCCATCGAGACGCACCTGGTCATGAGGCGCGACCCGCGCGCCGAGCGCTGCCACAGTTCCGTTGATGGTGAGGCGGCCGGCGCGGATCCACGCTTCCGCTTCGCGCCGTGACGCGAGCCCGGCACGCGCGAGCATCTTCTGCAGCCGCTCGGCGTGCGCGCAAGCCGCCGGTTGCGCTCGCGGGCGTGGCCCGGCGGCGGCGCCGCGCCGCATCAGCCGTCCCGTTCGCGGGCCCCGGCCACGAGCTCGCGCGAGCCGTCGCCCTCGGCGGAGAGCTCATGCTCGCCCGCACCGAGGGTGGCGTCCTCGCCCGCCAGCCCCAGCTGCAGGTTGATGTCGCCCATGGCGATCTCGGCGAGCGGCGGCAGCTCATCGAGGCTCTTCAAACCAAAATAGTCGAGGAACTCGCGCGTCGTGCCCAGCAGTTCCGGGTGGCCGGGAACATCGCGGTGACCGACGACGCGCACCCAGTTGCGTTCGATCACGGTCCTGATGATGTTGGGGTTGACGGCAACCCCGCGTACCGCCTCGATCTCGGCGCGCGTGATCGGCTGGCGGTAGGCGATCAGCGCCAGAGTCTCCAGCAGCGCCCGCGAGTAACGCGCCGCGCGCTCCGGCCACAGGCGGGAGATTTCCGCCGCCAGCTCGCGCCGCACCTGGATGCGAAAGCCGCTCGCCGTCTCCTTGAGCTCGATGCCGCGCCCGCCGTACTCGGCCGCCAGCGCGGCGAGCTCCGCCCGCACCTGTGGCGCGCTCGGGCGCGCGCTGTCTGCGAACAAGCGCGTGAGCTCCGCCACCGGCAGCGGGGTTCCCGCGGCCAGCAGCGCCGCCTCGATGACATTCCTGAGGTATGACTCACTCATGCGGGATCCTCATCGGTGTCCGGTACGGCAGCGCCGGCGGGTGCCGCAGCCTCGGTGCTGTCGGTCACGACGCTGTCGGTCACGACGCGCAGCGTGCGGCCCGGGTTGGCGGCGCGCACGTGCAGCGGCGCGTACGCCTGCGCCTGCACGATGTCGATCAACCCCTCGCGCATGAGCTCGAGGATCGCCGCGAAGGTGATCGTGACGCCCATGCGCCCTTCTTGCGGCCGGAACAGCTGCTGGAACGGCACGAACCCGCAAGCAGCACCGAGGGTGGCGAGGATGTCGCTCATGCGCTCGCCCACCGACAGCCGCTCGCGCTGGATGTGATGGTGGGCGAACATCTCGGCGCGCGCCACCACCTCCTTGAACGCCACCAGCATTTCCTGCAGTGCGATCTGCGGCAGCGTGCGCAGCTGCTGGCGTTCCTTGAGGTCCGCGGACGTCGGCCACACGTCACGCTCCAGGCGCGGCAGCTCGTCGATCTGCGCGGCGGCGCGTTTGAAGCGCTCATACTCCTGCAGCCGCCGCACCAGCTCCGCGCGCGGGTCCTCATCAGCGTGCTCGTCGAGCCTGGGCCGCGGCAGCAGCATGCGCGACTTGAGCTCCGCAAGCGTCGCCGCCATCACCAGGTACTCCCCCGCGAGCTCCAGCTGCAGATCCTGCATCAGCTCGATGTACTGCATGTACTGGCGCGTGATCTCCGCCAGCGGAATATCGAGAATGTTCAGGTTCTGGCGGCGGATGAGATACAGCAGCAGATCGAGCGGACCTTCGAAGGCCTCGAGAAACACCTCCAGAGCCTGCGGCGGAATGTACAGGTCGCGTGGCAGTTGCGAGAGCGGCTCGCCGTTCACGACCGCGAACGGCATCTCCGCCTGCTGCGGCGGCGCTTGCGGGATCGGCGGGGGGGGCGGCGCGTTGGAGACCACGATCTTGAGGTCAGGTTTTGGTTTCATGGGCCTTCCGTAAGGTGCGCGCGCTCAGTCGGGGCGCGGATGCATGGCGCGCCGGACTTCCTCCAGGGTCTGGCGCGCCGCCTCGCGCGCCTTGTCGGCGCCCTCGGCGACGATCCCGCGCACCAGCTCCGGGTTGTCCTCGAACTCCTGGGCGCGCCGGCGCATGCCGCCGATCTCTTCGACGATCTTGTCGATCAACGGCTGCTTGCACTCTAGGCAGCCGATGCCCGCGCTGCGGCAACCCTCGCTCACCCACTTGCGGGTGCTGTCGTCGGAGTAGATCTTGTGCAGGTCCCACACCGGACACTTGTCCGGGTCGCCCGGATCGGTGCGCCGCACGCGCGCCGGATCGGTCTTCATGGCGCGCAGCTTCTGCACCACCTGCTCGGGCTCTTCGCGCAGTTCGATAGTGTTGCCGTAGGACTTCGACATCTTGCGGCCATCCAGCCCCGGGACCTTCGGCGTCGCGGTGAGCAACACCTGCGGCTCGGGCAGGATCGTCACGCCGGTACCCTCGAGAAACCCCAGCAGCCGCCCGCGGTCGGCTACCGTGATGCGGTTGTTGCTTTGCACCAGCGCCTGGGCGCGCTGCAGCGCTTCGGTGTCGCCGGTCTCCTGGAACTTGCGGCGCAGTTGGCGGTAGGTCGTGGTGTTGCGTCCCCCGAGGCTCTTCAGGGCGCGCTCCGCCTTCGCCTCGAACTCCGGCTCGCGACCGTAGAGGTGGTTGAAGCGCCGCGCGGTCTCGCGCGTCAGCTCCACGTGCGCCACCTGGTCCTCGCCCACCGGCACGTAGGCGGCGCGATACACCAGGATGTCGGCGCTCTGCAGCAGCGGGTAGCCGAGGAAGCCGTAGGTTGCGAGATCCTTTTCCTTCAGCTGCTCCTGCTGATCCTTGTAGCTCGGTACGCGCTCGAGCCACCCCAGCGGGGTGATCATCGACAGCAGCAGGTGCAGCTCGGCGTGCTCGGGCACGTGCGACTGGATGAAGAGCGTCGCGACCCCGGGATTGAGGCCGGCCGCCAGCCAGTCGATGAGCACGTCGCGCACGTGCTCCTGCAGCTGCGCGGTGTCGTCATAGCCGGTGGTGAGCATGTGCCAGTCGGCCACGAAAAAGAAACACTCGTACTGGTACTGCAGCTCCACCCAGTTACGCAGTGCGCCGTGATAGTTGCCGAGGTGCAGCCGGCCGGTGGGCCGCATGCCGGACAGGACGCGCCGCGCCGGCGCCGGCGAACTCACGTGAGTCGCCGCAGCAGAGCTGCGGGAGCGGATGTGTTACGGGGGCTGGCAGCTACGCGCGCGCGGCGCACGACAATAAGGCTGTGGCTCACGAGCTGAATTATAGCGCACGCCCCGTAATCGGGCCGAGATCGCCCTTGCCCTTGCGCACGATCACCGGCGGGGTTACCGACAGATCAACCACCGTCGTTGGTACGATGCCGCAGTCCCCGCCATCGAGAACCGCATCGATCTCGTGCTCGAGTCGCGCCCGGATTTCGCGCCCTTCGGTCAGCGGCTGCGGATCCTGCGGCAGGATCAGCGTGGAGCTCATCAGGGGCTCGCCGAGCTCGGCGAGCAGCAGGCGCGGCACGCGATGATCGGGGATGCGCACGCCGATGGTGCGCCGGCGCGCGTGCTGCAGGCGGCGCGGTGTCTCGCGCGTGGCACGCAGCAGGAACGTGTACGGGCCGGGCAGACAGGCGCGCAGCATGCGAAACTGCCAGGTGTCGAGCCACGCGAAGCGCCCGACCTGGGCAAGATTCGCGCACACCAGCGTGAAGTGGTGATGGCGGTCGGCCTGGCGGATGCGGCGCACACGCTCCAGGGCGCTCTTGTCGCCGATGTGCCAGCCGAGTGCGTAACAGGAATCGGTCGGGTAGGCGATGACACCCCCGGCCCGCACCAGCTCCGCCGCGCGGCGGATGAGCCGCAGCTGCGGATCAACAGGGTGTAACTTGAGGTACTCGGCCATCGCAGCTGCCGGCGCAAAAAACTCCATGCCAATGGAAGTCGGGCGCGGTGCGTGACAATATACGCGGCCGTTTTGCCGCGTACACCGTCGCCCTCAAGGACCCTCCCCCACCGCTCCCATGCAGGCTCTTACCAGCTTGGCGCCGCTCGTGGCGTTTTTCGTGACCTATCGTCTGCGCGGGCTGTACGTGGCCACCGCGGTGCTCATGGTTGCCATGGTGGCACTGCTCGCCGTCGACTGGTTGCGGCAACGGCGCATCCCGCCGCTGCATGCGCTGTCGGCGGGGCTGGTGGTGATTTTTGGCTCGGCGACTCTGCTACTGCACAACCGGGTGTTCATCCAGTGGAAACCCACCGTGCTGTTGTGGCTGGTGAGCGGCGCGTTCATCGCGAGTTTCTGGATCGGCGAGCGCACGCTCACGCAGCGCTTCCTCGCTCCGGCGCTCGGGGAGCGGCTGCAGGTGAGCGATGCGCTGTGGCGGCGCCTCAACTTCTGGTCGGCCACATTCTACGCCCTGCTTGGCGTACTGAACCTCGCGGTGGCGCACTACGCGAGCGAGCGCGCCTGGGTCAACTTCAAGATATTTGGACTTACGCTGCTCACCTTCGCGTTCGTGGCACTGCAGGTGCTGTGGCTCAGTACGCGTCCGGGCGCCTTGCGCGCCGAACCGTCGGCCCACCCATGAATGAGTCGGTCATGATGCAGCTGCGCAGCGCGATCGAGCGCGCGCTCGCGCCCAGCTCGCTCGAGATAGTCGACGACAGCGCGCGCCACGCCGGCCACGCCGGCGCACGCGGCGGCGGTCACTTTCGCGTGACGCTGGTTGCGGATGCCTTCCGCGGCCGCTCGCAGCTCGAGCGTCACCGGCTAGTTTACGCCGCGGTCGCCCCGCTCATGAGCGGGGCCGTGCACGCCCTGAACATCGTCGCGCGCACCCCCGAGGAAGGCAGCTGAGCGACAAGCAAGCCGTTCCGACAGCCAACTGTTCCAACACACCGGAAACTGAAGTATGAACCACTCGCGTATCCTGCTCCTGGCTGCCACGCTCGCCGTGCTCGGCGCCTGCCAGCCCAAAACCGCCGTGACGACGGGCGACACTTCGCCGCCGGTCGCGACCGTGGACGGCAGCCCCATCAGCCGGGATTTCTACGAGTTCTACATCAAAGGCATCACGGGCAAGAGCTCAACGGAACTCACGCCGCAGCAGCGCGATGTCGCGCTCGACAACCTGATCCGCGCCCGGCTCGTGGGCGAGGAGGCGGGCAAGGAGGGTCTCGACAAGAGCAACGACACCGCGGCGCTGCTCGAGCTGTCGCGCCTGAACGTGCTGCAGCAGGCGGTGTCGGATCGCTACCTGAAGGACCGCAAGGCCAGCGAGCAGGAGCTGCGCGCCGAATACGAGACGCAGCTGACCGCCCTGCCGAAGACGGAATACCACGCACGGCACATCCTGGTGGCCACCGAGCCGTTCGCGCAGAAGATCGTCGCGCGCCTGGACAAGGGCGAGAAGTTCGACGAGCTCGCGAAACATGAGTCGATGGATTCCTCCAAGGCCAACGGCGGCGATCTCGGCTGGTTCACGCCCGACCGTATGGTGCCGGAATTCTCCGGCGCGACGCTGGCACTCAAGCCCGGGGAATTCACTCACAAACCGATACAGACACAGTACGGCTGGCACGTCATCCAGCTGCTCGACACGCGCGAACTGACACCGCCGCCGTTCGACCAGGTACGGCAGCGCCTCGAGCAGATGGTGCAGCAGAAGAAGTTCCGCGGTTACAGCGACGAGCTGATGCGTAACGCCAAGGTCCAGAAGTTCCTCGACAAGCCAGCCGCAGGGCAAGCCCCGGGCGCACCCGGCGCTGCGCCGACGTCCGCTGCTGCGCCGACGCCCGCGGCGACGCCGCCGCCCTCTCCCGCACCCGCTCCCACACCGGCGCCCGCGGCCGCACCCGCACCGAAAGGCTGAAGCGCGGATCCGATCCGGTGGCGGCGGGCCCATGCGACCCGTCGCCACTGCGCGTGAAAGAGCGCTCTCGGCTCAGCTGCTTTCGCCCTCGAGCAGGGCGCGCAGCTGCTGCTCATTGAGCACCGGCACGCCCAGCTCGCGGGCCTTCTCGAGCTTCGAGCCCGCCTCACTCCCTGCGACGAGGAAGCTGGTCTTCTTCGATACGCTCGCCGAGACCCTGGCGCCGCGCGCGGTGAGCGCCTCCTGCGCCTGCTCGCGGGTCATGCTCTCGAGCGTCCCGGTGATGACGAACGTGCGCCCGGAGAGCCCCAAGGGCCCCGCCGTCGCGCCGGTCGGCTCGATATCAGGCCATTTCACACCTTTGTCACGTAACGCATTGATAACCCTGCGGTGTTCATCGGATGCAAAGAACGCGGCGACGTGGGCGGCGACCACCGGGCCGACGTCGGGAACTTGTTGGATTGCCGCCTCGTCTGCGCGCATCAGCCGCTCGAGCGTGCCGAAGTGCCGCGCCAGGGCGAGCGCGGTCGCCTCGCCCACTTCGCGGATACCGAGCCCGTACAGGAGTCGCGGCAGTGTTGTGTTGCGGCTCTTGTCGATGGCCGCCAGGAGGTTGGCAGCCGACTTCTCTCCCATGCGCTCGAGCTGTGACAGCTGCGGCAGCGTCAGCACGTACAGATCGGCGGGCGACTTCACCTGCTCACGCTCCACCAGCTGCTCGATGAGCTTGTCGCCCAGGCCTTCGATGTCGAGCGCACGACGGCTGGCGAAGTGTCTGAGCGCCTCCTGGCGCTGGGCGCGGCAGGTGAAGCCGCCGGTGCAACGCGCCACCGCCTCGCCCTCCACGCGCAACACCCGCGAGCCGCACACCGGGCAGGACTGTGGCAGCTGCACGGGTACGGCGTCCGCCGGCCGCTTGTCCAGGATGACGCTCACCACTTCGGGGATTACGTCGCCGGCGCGGCGCACGACCACGGTGTCCCCGACACGCACGTCCTTGCGCTGTACTTCGTCGATGTTGTGCAGGGTGACGTTGCTCACCGTCACGCCGCTCACGAACACCGGAGCAAGGCGCGCTACTGGAGTGAGCGCCCCGGTCCGGCCGACCTGAAACTCGATCCCCTTGACGACCGTCAGCGCCTCGTCGGCGGGAAACTTGTGGGCGATCGCCCAGCGCGGGGCCCGCGAGACGAATCCGAGGCGCTCCTGCTCGGCGCGCCCATCGAGCTTGTAGACCACGCCGTCGATCTGGTAGGGGAGCGAGCTGCGCCGCTCGCCCATCTCGCGATAGTACGCAAGGCACCCCGCGACCCCGCGCACCGCACGCGTGTCCGGGGACACCGGCAATCCCAGCGTGCGCAACCACTGCAGCAGCTGCGACTGGCGCTCAGGCGAGCTGGCGCCCTCCAGCGCCCCGAGGGCGTAGAAGAACGCCGCCAGCGGCCGCGACGCGGTGATGCGCGCATCGAGCTGCCGCAGGCTTCCGGCCGCCGCGTTGCGCGGGTTCACGAACACCTTCTCGCCGCGTGCGCGCGCCTGTTGGTTCATGCGCTCGAAGCCCGCCAGCAGCATGAAGATCTCGCCGCGTGCCTCGAGCAGCGCCGGCGCCGTACCAAGCAGCCGCTGCGGCACGGCGCGGATGGTGCGCACGTTGGCGGTGACGTCTTCACCGGTGACGCCATCGCCGCGGGTGGCGGCCCGCTCGAACAGGCCCTCACGGTAGATCACCGTCACCGCCAGCCCGTCGAGCTTGGGTTCCGCGACATAGTCGAGGTCGCCCTCGACGCCGAGGCGCTCGTGGATGCGCCGGTCGAACGCCTGCAGATCCGCCTCGCTGAAGGCGTTGTCGAGCGAGAGCATCGGCACCTTGTGCACCACCTCCCCGAAGGCGGCGCTTGGAGTGCCCGACACGCGTTGCGTCGGCGAGTCCGCCGTGACCAGCTCGGGGTGCGCCGCTTCGAGCGCGCGCAGCTCCTGCATCAGGCGGTCGTAGCCGGCGTCGGCAATCAACGGATCATCGAGTACGTAGTAGCGATAATCGTGTTGCGCTATTTGCGCGCGCAACTCGGCAGCACGCGCCGCCGCGGCCTCTGTCACGAAGCCGTCCCGGCACCCAGGCGCTCGCGCAGCAGCGCAATGCGCGCGGCAGTGAGCGGACTGCCCTGCTCGTCCTGCAGCTCCCCGCACAGCCGCTCGCTGAGGTTGCGAGCGGTGCTCACGAGCTCATCGAAGGCCTGCGGCGGGGGCTTGGGCCCCGGCAGCACCGCGAACAACGACAGCCCACCGTAGTGCTGCGAGTCCATGGTGTCGGCATCGAAGGTGCCGGGCCGCGTGAGACTCGCGGCGCTCAACACGGCGCGCTGCTCCTCGTCGGGCTTGTGGAAGATCGCGAAGCGGCCGAGCACGAAGCCCTCCGCCGCCAGCGCCTGGCGCAGCGAGCGGCCCGCGAAGCGCTCGGGCTGTGGCGCAACCAGACGCACTGCGACGATGTGGCGGCGCTCGTCCGGCGGCCAGTCGACCACCGGCGCGGGCGCAGGCGCCAGCCGCGGAAGAGACTCAAGTGCCACGCCCGCGGGCAGGGCGTGTGCGCGCCCCGCGGCCGCTGCAGCCGTGGCTTGTGCCAGCGCTTCGCTGGCGGCCTCTTCGGTGTCGGCCGCATCCGTGGCGAGCCCCGCCGACGCGTTCGCGCCGCGCTGGTGCACGGCCGCCTCGCTCGGCGCCGGTCCCAGCACTGGCAAGGCCGGCAGATCCCGCGCCGCTTCGACGAGCGCCAGATCGTGCGCCGCCTGCGGATCGCGGGCGCGCAGCTGCGGCAGGTTGAGAGTGGGCTCGCGCCGAGCGCGCGGCGCTGCGTCCGCAGCCGCCTCGCCGCGCGCTGCAATGCGCTGCGCCGCGCGGCCGCCGCTCGCCTGGCGCGGGCGATGCCGCTCCCACCAGGCGAGCGCACCGATGAACACTGCCCCGAGTATCAGCAGCGTCCAGCGCAGCTCGGACATCATGTCGTGGGCACCGGCTCGTTCAGACCGCCGCCATGCGCACGGCCTCGTCGACGTCGACCGTGACCAGGCGCGACACGCCCGGCTCGTTCATGGTCACGCCGACCAACTGCGAGGCGAGCTCCATGGTGCTCTTGTTGTGCGTGATGAACACGAACTGCACGCGCGTCGACATGTCGCGCACGATATCGCAGAAACGCCCGACATTGTGTTCATCGAGCGGCGCGTCGACCTCGTCGAGCAGGCAGAAGGGGGCGGGGTTGAGATCAAAAATGGAGAACACCAGCGCCACCGCAGTGAGCGCCTTCTCACCGCCGGACAGCAGGTGGATGGTGCTGATCTTCTTGCCCGGCGGCCGCGCCATGATGGCCACGCCGGCGGTGAGCTTGTCCTCGCCCACCAGCTCCAGGTACGCATGCCCGCCGCCGAACAGGCGCGGGAACTTGTCGCGCAAGCCGGTGTTGATGCGCTCGAAGGTGGCCTCGAAGCGGGCGCGCGTCTCCTTGTCGATGCGCCGCATGGCCTCATCGAGCGTCGCCAGCGCCGCCGTGAGGTCGGCAAACTGGCTGTCCAGATACTCCTTGCGCTGCGTCTGCTCCTTGAGCTCGTCGATGGCGGCGAGATTGACCTGCCCGAGCCTCTCGATGTCGGCGCGCGCTTCGCCGAGAGACTGCTCCCAGGCCGGCACATTCGCCGCAGCGTCGAGGTTCGCCAGCACCTCGGTAAGCTCGCAGCGGGTTTCCGCGAACTGCTCGGCGAGCGCCGCGCGCCGCACGTGAGTCTCCTGCGCCGCGAGGCGCGCCGCGTCCATCGCCTCGCGCGCGCCGCTGACGCGCTGCTCGGCTGCCAGGCGCTGCTCATCCAGAGACCGCAACTGTGCATCGGCTTCCTCGACCGCGCCGCGCGCCACCGCCAGTTCCGCTTCCACCGTGAGACGCAGCGCCAGCGTGTCATTCAGACGCGCCTGGGTCTTGAGAATCGGCTCATCGCCCGAGGCGAGCTCCTGTTCGAGCTCCGCGCGACGGTGCGTGAGCTGCTCGCGCTGCTCGCTCATGCGGCTTAAACCCACCGCCATCGAGCTCTCGGTCGAACGGCGTGATTCCACCCGCACGTGCAGGTCGCGGGCGGTCAGTTGCGCCGCCTCGCGCGCACCACGCGCAGCGGCGAGCGCCGCGCGCCGTTCCTCGCGTTCACTGCTCAGCGTGCGCTGGCGCCCCGCGAGTTCCCCGGACAGTGCCTGCGCGCGTGCCAGCTCCGCCGCGGCGCGTGTGAGGGCTTGCTCGGTCGCGGCGCTCTGGTGCTTGAGGTCGCCGGCATCGTGTTGCAGGCGCTCGCCCCGCAAATTCGATTCCTCGGCGCGGGCACGGCCTGCCTTGAGCAGGCCGACAAGATCGGCGTGCCTCTGGTGAGCTGCGTGGACTGCCAGCTGCGACTGCTCGCGCCGCTCTTCCGCCTGCGCCAGGGAGTCGCGCGCCGCGCCCAGTTCGGCCTCCGCCGCCGCGACGCGCTCATCGGCCGCAACCGCTGCGCCACGCAGCGCCTTGAGGCGATGCTCGCGCTCGAGGACGCCGCCTCGCGGGTCCGCTCCGCGGCTCACGCGCAGCCAGTCACGCCCGACCCATTCGCCCTCGGGCGTGATGAACGAGCCTCCCGCGGCGAGGGTTGCGCGTGCGCCCAGCGCCTGCGCGAGGGATTCGGCCGTCAACACTCCGGCGAGTTGCGCGATGACCGGCGCCGGGCCCGTGACGTGCGCGGCGAGCGTCGCCCCGCCGCCGCCGTGCGCCGGGCTGCCGCTCTCCACCAGGGTGACGCGCCCGGCGGCAAGGGCGGTGAGCGCATCCGACACATCCTCCAGCCGCTCCACGCACACCGCCTCGAGATAGTCGCCGAGCGCGGTTTCAACGGCCCGTTCCCAGCCGCTCTCGACCTCGAGAGCGGCCGCGAGCCGCGGCCGGGCCGCGAGCCCGGCCCCGCGCAGCCACGCACCCGCCTGTCCGGCATGATCGGTGAGCGCCGCCGCCTGCAGAGCCTCGAGCGAAGTCAGTTCGGTGCGCGCCGCCTCGCGCGCGCCGCGCGCCCGCTCCAGATGCGCCTCGGCTGCCAGCTCGGCTGCGCGCAGCCCCTGCACGCGTGCCTGGGCGTCGGCGAGTGCCCCGCTGAGCTGCTCGCTCGCCCCGCGCGCCTGCGATTCCTGCGCTGCAAGCTGCGCGAGCTGCTCGCTGGCCTCCTGAGCGCTCAGAGTCTGCTGCTCCTCGGCCAGGCGCTCCGCCTGCGCGCTCAGCTGCCGCAACTGATTTTCCAGCTGCTCGATGCGCGCCCGCTCGACCTGCGTGGTCTGATCCGCCGCGCCCACCGCCTGGGTGTGTGCCTCCCAGCGCTGCTGCCAGTCCTGCAGGGCATGCTCGCTCGTCTCCAGAGCCGCGGCCGCGTGCGCTTCCGCGTGCTGCGCCGCCTCGCGCTCGGGGGTGAGACGCGCGATCTCGGCGCGCACTGCCGCCAGCTGGTGCTCATCGCGCTCGATGTGCACGGCGAGATCGCCGAGCGTGGCGTGCGCCTGCGCGAGATCGGCGCGTTGCCGCTCGCGCAGCTCGCGCGTGTGCTCGATCGACTGCTCGAGGCGCGACACGTCGGCGCCGACCTCGTAGTAGCGGCCCTGCACCGCCGCCAGACGCTCGCTGTGTCCGATGTGCACCGCGCGTTGTTTCTCGATCGCAGCTTCCGCGGCACGTTGCTCGGCGAGCGCGCCCTGCATGGCGAGCTCGCGCTCGCGCACCACCGCATCGTGTACTTGCGCGCCGCTGTCGAGATCCCGCAGGCGCAGCGCCAACAGCTCCGCGGCGAGGCGCCGCTCCTGCTCCTTGAATGCCTGGTAACGGCGCGCGCTCGCCGCCTGGCGTTGCAGGTGGCGGATCTGCTTTTCCACCTCATCGCGCACGTCCTGCAGCCGCTCGAGATTCTCGCGGGTCTCGGCGATGCGCGCCTCGGTCTCCTTGCGCCGCTCCTTGTAGCGCGAGACACCGGCCGCCTCCTCGACGAAGGCGCGCATGTCATCGCTCTTGGCCTCGATGACGCGCGAGATCATGCCCTGCTCGATGATGGCGTAGCTGCGCGAGCCCAGGCCGGTACCGAGAAACAGATTGGTGATGTCCTTGCGCCGGCAACGCACGCCATTGATGAAGTACGCCGAGGTGTCATCACGCGCCACCTGGCGCTTGAGTGAGATCTCGCTGTAGTTGGCGTAGGCGCCGCCGATCTTACCGTCGGCGTTGTCGAACATCAGTTCCACGGAAGCCGTGCCGACCGGCTTGCGCGCGGCGGAACCGTTGAACACCACGTCCGCCATATTGTCGCCGCGCAGGTGCTTGGCGGACAGTTCGCCCATCACCCAGCGCACGGCGTCGATGACGTTCGACTTGCCGCAGCCGTTGGGGCCTACGACACCGGTGAGATTGCTGGGGAAGTTGATTTGGGTGGGATCGACGAAGGACTTAAAGCCGGCGAGCTTGATCTTGGTCAGCCGCATCGCTACTTTCTTCCGCTCTTGGCGCCCCCGAGGATGGGGTAGTGTAGAGCAATATGCCGCAGACGCCCACAGCGCAGCTCGAAACCTTCACCAACCCCGCAGCCGATCGTGACTACACGATCCGCATGCAGATCCCTGAGTTCACCTGCCTGTGTCCGCGCACCGGCCAGCCGGATTTTGCGACGCTCGATCTCGAGTACGTGCCGGACCGGCTGTGCGTGGAACTGAAGTCCCTGAAGCTCTACACGTGGTCTTTTCGCGATCGCGGCGCGTATCACGAGGCCGTGACCAACGAGATTGCCGATAACCTGCACGCCACACTGCAGGCGCGCTTCCTGCGCCTGACTGCGCGCTTCAACGTGCGCGGCGGAATCTACACCACCGTTGTCGCCGAGCGACGACAGCACGGCTGGAAGGCTGCGGCCGTCGTCACGCTGCCGTAAGCGGCGCGCGACAATGCCCAGGTATCGTGCGCTGTGCACTGCCCGCGCCAGAACACCTGTACAGCCCAGGGTCGGCCGGTATAATCGCGCGTTCTTCAACAAGGGTGATGCTGTTTTGAGGAGCCATTGATGCCGGCCAAGAGACCTGCCCCGAAGTCCGCAAAGGGCAAGAAGGCGGCAAGCCGGCCAGCGGTCAGAAAGCCGATCGCCCGCAAGGCACCTGAGCCGGTGCGTGTCAGGGCGGCGGCGGTGCACGCGCGCAAGAGCACGGCGGCGCCGAAAAAGCCGGCGGCAGCTGCGCTGCCTTCCGCGGGCGAGCCGACTGTCGAGGTGAGAAAGCCGTTGCGCGCGCTCGCGCCGACGGCTGCAGCGCCCGCCCCGGCGGCAACTCTCACCGCGACCCGCGCCGCGGCGCCCGCCGTGAATGCCGATGCCGACGACGGCGAGACGATCGAGCCGGGGAGCCTGCTCGCCGGCCCGCGCAATGTACAGCCGTACATCGCCAAGCGCGGCGAGCAGTACATGAGCAAGGCGCAGCTCGAGCACTTCCGCTTCATTCTCAACAGCTGGAAGCGCGACCTCATGGTCGAGGTGGATCGTACGGTCTCGCATATGAAGGACGAGGCGGCGAACTTCCCCGATCCCAACGACCGCGCCACCCAGGAAGAAGAGTTCAGCCTCGAGCTGCGCACGCGCGACCGGGAACGCAAGCTGATCCGCAAGATCGATGATGCATTGAAGCGCATCGAGGATGGCTCCTACGGCTACTGCCTCGAGACCGGCGAGGAAATCGGCATCAAGCGCCTCGAGGCACGCCCCGTGGCCACCTTGAGCATCGAAGCCCAGGAGCGACGTGAACGGCGCGAGCGCCAGTACGGCGACCGCGACGATCGCTACCGCTAGCGCTCGCCCAGCCTGTGTCGGGCGCTTCGCGCCCTCCCCGACCGGATCGCTGCATCTGGGCTCGCTGGTCGCTGCGGTGGGCAGCTTCGTCGAGGCCCGCAGCCGCGGCGGCCGCTGGCTCCTCAGGATGGAAGATCTCGATGCGCCGCGGGTGATACCCGGCTGCGCTGATCAGATGCTGCGTACGCTCGAGAGCTTCGCCCTGCACTGGGACGGCGCGGTCGAATACCAGAGTGCCCGCACGCGACACTACGCGCGCGCACTGCAAACCCTGATCGCGCTCGGGGTTACCTTCGAGTGCAGTTGCTCGCGCGGCGAGCGCACGCCCGAGGGGGGATATCCGGGCACCTGCCGTGAGGGCCCGAAGCGCCGCGGACCCACCGCCACGCGCTTCAAGGTCCAAGACCAGCTCATATCCTTCGAGGATCGCGCCCAGGGGATCTGCCGTTTCCAGTTACGCGAGCGCGGTGATGTCATCATCCGGCGCCGCGACGGCGCGTTCGCCTACCAGCTGGCGGTCGTGGTCGATGATGCGCTGCAGGCGGTGACCGACGTGGTCCGCGGGGCGGACCTGCTCGACAGCACGCCCTGGCAGATAGCCCTGCAGGGTGCTCTCGGGCTTACGACTCCCCGCTATACACACCTGCCCCTCGTCACCGAGCCCGGTGGCGCAAAGCTTGCCAAGTCCAGGCGCTCCGTCGCGCTCGATCCGGCGATGGCGGGTCCCCAGCTGCAGGAGGCTCTGAGGCTTCTGGGCCAGAACCCTCCGCCTAAGCTTAAGCTCGAGTCACCCCGGACGGTGCTCGAGTGGGCCTGCGCTCACTGGGATCTGGACCGGTTCCACGGGGTGCGGGAGGTGCGCGCTTCGCGCGGAGGCGGTTTCTGAAGAAAGCGGTGCGACGCGCGAGTTGGGTTCGCGGTGCTGATGTAATATGGTATATGGCGACGCCCTGCACTAAGGAAGGTGCATAACCCATAGTGAGGGATGTGTCATGAGCGAACCGCGCACCATAAAGAAGTATCCGAACAGGCGGTTGTACGACACGGTCGAAAGCCGGTACATCACCCTTGCCGACATCCGCCGGCTGGTGATCGAACGCGTCGACTTTGTGGTCATCGACAAGAAGACCCAGGCAGACATCACGCGTTCGATCCTGCTGCAGGTCATCGCCGAGCAGGAACATGACGGCGAGCCGCTCATGAGCTGCGATTTCCTCTCGCAGGTCATCCGCTCCTATGGCGACGCCATGCGCGGTATGGTCGGCAGCTACCTGGAGCAGAGTCTGAAGCTGTTCGCGACCCAGAACGCCGGGCGCGAACAGCAGGGCTGAGGGCGCAAGGCGGGCGCGCTCAGCCCGCCTCGACGTCGCGCATCGACAGGCGAATGCGCCCCTGGCGGTCGACCTCGAGCACCTTCACGCGGATCACGTCGCCCTCCTTGAGCTTGTCGCTGACACGCTCGACGCGTTCGTTGGAGATCTGCGAGATGTGCACCAGGCCGTCACGGCCGGGCAGGATGGTCACGAAGGCGCCGAAATCCATCAGGCGCGCGACCTTGCCTTCGTAGATCTGGCCCACCTCGACGTCGGCGGTGATGAGCTCGATGCGCCGCTGCGCCTCGCGGCCGGCGGTCCCTAACACCGAGGCGATCTTCACCGTGCCATCGCTCTCGATGTCGATGGTGGTGCCGGTCTCTTCCGTGATCTGGCGGATGACCGCGCCACCCTTGCCGATGACGTCGCGGATCTTCTCCGGATCGATCTTGAGCGTGATGATCGAGGGCGCCCACTCGGACATCTTGTCGCGTGGCTCGCGGATCACCCGGTTCATTTCCTCGAGAATGTGCAACCGGCCGGCACGCGCCTGCTCGAGCGCGA
>DASWUP010000332.1:0-2116 GCA_036401635.1 Steroidobacteraceae bacterium | reverse complement strand
GGCACGATCTGGTAGCCGCGGCCGAGATAGTTCCTCGGCCCCAGGCAGATACCCTTGCCGCCATGCACGTCCATGGCGTCGTTGGCCACCTGGCGGCCCATCTCGGTGACGTGGTACTTCAGCATGGCGGATGGCACCGAGGGCTTCTCGCCGCCATCGATCGCGCCGGCGGTCACCGAGCGCGCGGCGTCCATGGTGTAGGTCAGACCCACCATGCGCGCGATCACCGCCTCGACCCCCTCGAACTTGCCCACCGGCATGTTGAATTGGGTGCGTATGCGCGCGTAGGCCCCCGTCGACCACACGCCCGCCTTGGCGCCCCCGGTGGCGTTGGAAGGCAACGAGATGCAGCGCCCGACCGACAACTGCTCCACCAGCATGCGCCAGCCGCTGCCGGCCATCTTCGGTCCGCCGATGATGAAATCCAGCGGCACGAACACGTCCTTGCCCAGGATGGGTCCGTTCTGGAACGGAACGTTGAGCGGGAAATGGCGCCGCCCGATGCTCACCCCCGGCGTGTTGCGCGGGATCAGTGCGCAGGTGATGCCGAGGTCGGTCTTGCCGCCCAGCAGCCTCTCGGGATCGAACATGCGGAACGCCAGACCGATGACGGTCGCCACCGGGGCAAGGGTGATATAGCGCTTGGAGAAGTTGAGCTTCAGGCCCACGATCTCGCTTCCGGCCCACATGCCGCGGCACACGACCCCGGTATCGGGAATGGAACCGGCGTCCGAACCGGCGCGCGGGCCGGTGAGCGCGAAGCACGGCACTTCCTCGCCGCGTGCCAGCCGCGGCAGGTAGTAGTTCTTCTGTTCCTCGGTGCCGTAGTGGTTCAGCAGCTCCGCGGGCCCGAGCGAGTTGGGCACCGCGACGGTGGAGGAGGCGGTGGTGCTGCGGCTGGAAATCTTGGCCAGCACGCATGAGTGTGCGTACGCGGAGAATTCCAGGCCGCCGTACTTCTTCGCAATGATCATGGCGAAGAAGCCCCGGGTCTTGAGGAACTCCCACACCTGCGGCGACAGGTCGGCGCGCTGGTGCGTGATGTTCCAGTCATCGAGCATGCGGCACAGCTCCTCGCAGGGGCCGTCGAGGAACGCCTGCTCGGCCGCGCAGAGCTGCGGGGGTTTTGCGGCCAGCAGCTTCGGCCAGTTCGGGGCACCGGTGAACAGCTCCCCGTCCCACCAGACGGTGCCCGCTTCCAGTGCCTCCTTCTCGGTCTGCGACATGGCCGGCAGGAGCTTGAGATAAGTCTTCATGAAGGGGCGCGTGATCAGCGCCTTGCGCAGCGGCCGCACGTTGAGCAGCCACAGCGCCGCGAGCAGCATCCACAGGAACCCCTTCCAGATCCCGGCCGGGGCGCTGTAAGCGCCCAGCAGCGTGTAGGCGGCGAGCAGTACCGTGAACGTCACGGTAAAGGCGAGCAGCGACAGCCGCCGGTAAGCGAGGAACAGCACCGCAGCGATGAACAACAGGGTGATGACCCCGCCCACCTGGGTGACCGCGTAGGCGGCCGCCACGACGAGCATCAGAGAGACGATGGCGCCCAGCATGAAATCCTCCGCGTCGCGCGGCTTCGCCCGACTATAGCTCAGGCGAGCAGGCTCTTGACCCCTTCGCGCTCCTCGCGCAGCTCGGCGTGAGTCGCCTCCAGGCGCTTGCGGCTGAAATCATCCACGGTGAGACCCGGCACGATCCGATACTCGCCGTTACTGACGGTGACGGGATACGAGTAGATGACACCGTCCGGGATGCCGTAGCTGCCGTCGGACGGCACGCCCATGCTGACCCAGTCGCCGGGGCTCGTGCCATGCAGCCAGGTGTGCACATGGTCGATCGCGGCGGAGGCGGCCGAGGCGGCCGATGAGGCGCCGCGCGCCTTGATGACGGCGGCGCCGCGCTGTTGCACTACCGGAATAAAAGTCTCCTCGATCCACTGTTGGGTCACGAGGGATTTCGCCGGCTTACCGCCGACCTCGGCGTGTCCGAGATCGGGGTACTGGGTCGCGGAATGATTTCCCCAGATCGTCATGCGGCGAATGTCTCTGACATGCGCGCCGGTCTTTTCCGCCAGCTGCGCCAGCGCACGATTGTGATCGAGGCGCGTCATCGCCGTGAA
>DASWUP010000331.1:0-2425 GCA_036401635.1 Steroidobacteraceae bacterium | reverse complement strand
ATGGCGGTGAACACCTGCTGGGCAAGAACGCCGATCGCGGCAACGGCCGCGATTAGGAGCGCATCGCGACGATCGGCGAGCACGGTGAGTGCCAGGACCGGCAGCACCAGCAGCATCCCCAGGCCGCTCGCAACCCCGCCGCTCGCGTACAGGATCAGTGCGACGGCGACGATGTCGACGCTGGCGTTGACCAGCGCCACGATGCGCAGGCTCGACCACTTGAGCCGCCGGGCAATGATGAGCAGCACCGCGGCGGTGAAATAGGCAATGCAGGCCGCGACGAATAGCTTCGGCCGCGCCGCAGCCAGGCCCCAGGCGGGACCTGCGAACGACTGCATCGCGAGCAGCACCAGCGGCACCAGCAGGCGATAGAGACTCAGGAGCCCGATCACGCGCCAGGCGAGATCGCTCGGAGTCACAGATGGGGCGGCGGGGCTGGCCGGCGTTCGAGACAAGCGTTAAGTGGGCGAGCCGTTGAACCTTAAGGCGACTCTAGCATCTTCGCCCTGGCCCGGAACGCGACCCGTATCGCACGCCCGCCGCACGGCGCGCGTGCCGCGCGAGCGGGTCTGACCCCTTGGCTGGTCAGGGGCGAGCGTTTTCGAGGAGAATGCGCGCTTTACGCGCAACCGGCAGCGACGATGAATCTGCACGAATACCAGGCGAAGGATGTATTTCGCAGCTACGGAATCCCGGTCCCGGCGGGCAAGGTCGCCGCGAGCGCGGAGGCGGCCGCCGCGGCTGCCCGCGCGCTCGGTGGTTCGGTGTGGGTGGTCAAGGCCCAGGTTCACGCCGGCGGCCGCGGCAAGGCGGGCGGTGTGAAGCTGGCGCGGGACGTGGATGCGGTCAGGGCCGCTGCCGGGGACATGCTCGGCACGCGTCTCGTCACTGCGCAGACCGGCCCGGAGGGCCTACCCGTCGGGCGCGTGTACGTCGAGTCCGGATCCGACATCGCGCGCGAGATCTACCTCTCGCTCACGCTCAATCGCGAGCGTGGGCGCATCGCGCTCATCGCTTCCGCATCCGGCGGCATGGACATCGAGGAGGTGGCGCACAAGACGCCCGAGAAGATCCTCTCGGTCAACATTCATCCGGCGGCGGGGCTGCAGGCGTACCAGGCGCGCGAGCTCGCCTTCGGGCTGGGTTTGAGTGGCGCGCAGATCACGCAATTCCAGTCCCTCGCCGCGGCGCTGTACCGGCTCTACATCGACAAGGACCTGAGCCTGGTCGAGGTGAACCCGCTGATCATCAGCGCCGCGGGTGCGCTGGTGGCGCTCGATGCCAAGATCAACGTCGATCCCAATGCGCTCTTTCGCCACAGCGAGCTGGCGCAGCTGCGCGATGCGAGCCAGGAAGATCCGATGGAGCGGCGCGCCAGCGAACACGATCTCAACTACGTGTCCCTCGACGGGGACATCGCCTGCATGGTGAACGGCGCAGGTCTTGCCATGGCGACCATGGACCTGATCAAGCTGCACCACGGACGTCCAGCGAACTTTCTCGACGTCGGCGGCGGCGCGACCAGTGAGCGCGTGACCGCGGCGTTCGAGCTGATCCTGTCCAACCCCAGGGTGCGCGCGGTGCTGGTGAACATCTTCGGCGGCATCGTGCGCTGCGACACCATCGCCGATGGCGTGATCAGCGCCGTGAAGAAAGTTGGCGTCAGGGTGCCGGTGGTGGTGCGGCTCGAGGGCACGAACGCAGCCCAGGCGCTCGCGACTCTCGCCCGCAGCGGTCTGAGCATCACTGCGGCTGCGGATCTCACCGATGCCGCGCGCAAGGTGGTCGCACTGGCCGCGAAGGGCAAGGCATGAGCATTCTGGTCAACAGGAACACCAAGGTGATCTGCCAGGGATTTACCGGCAAGCAGGGCACCTATCACTCCGAGCAGGCGCTTGCCTACGGCACCAAGCTCGTGGGCGGGGTGACTCCGGGCCGCGGTGGACAGAAGCACCTGGGACTGCCGGTATTCGACACGGTGAGGGATGCGGTGCGCGCAACCGGCGCCACGGCCAGCATGATCTACGTGCCGGCCGCCGGGGCGGCGGATTCGATTCTCGAGGCCGTGGATGCCGGCATCGAACTTGTGGTGTGCATCACCGAAGGCGTACCGGTGAATGACATGGTGCGCGTGAAGGCGGTGCTGGCGGGCTCCGCCGCGCGGCTCGTGGGCCCGAACTGCCCGGGCGTCATCACGCCGGAGGAATGCAAGATCGGCATCATGCCGGGCTTCATTCACAAGAAGGGCACGGTCGGTATCGTTTCACGCTCGGGCACGCTCACCTATGAGGCCGTGTTCCAGACCACGAACGTCGGGCTCGGCCAGAGCACCTGCGTCGGCATCGGCGGCGATCCGGTGCGTGGCATGAACTTCATCGACGTGCTGGAGCTCTTCGAGCGCGACCCGCGCACCGAGGGCACCGTC
>DASWUP010000330.1:0-4350 GCA_036401635.1 Steroidobacteraceae bacterium | reverse complement strand
AACATGTTCGGCGGCCATCCCGGCGCATGGGATGCTGCCGAGCCGTGGAACGGCTGGTGGGGGAGCAATCCACCGTTTCACCATCCGGTCTTCGTCCTCACGCATCACGCGCGAGCGCCGCTGGAACTTGAGGGCGGAACCACGTTCACCTTCGTCACCGCCGGCATCGAGGCAGCGCTCGAGCAGGCCAGGCGCGCGGCCAATGGCAAGGACGTAGCGCTTGCCGGCGGCGCGAGCACCGCGAGGCAATGCCTGATCGCCGGCCTGGTGGACGAGATGGAGATCAGCCTGGTCCCGACGCTCCTCGGCAGTGGCGAGCGATTGTTCCAGGCCGTGGGCGACGATCTGCACGGTCTGGAGTGGGTCCGAACGGTGGCCACTCCAAGGGTTACTCACCTCATGTTCGCGCGGCGTTGAGGCAAGGGGTCGCGGGCTCGAACAGCGTTTACGGGGGCAGGGGGTAGGGTAGCGCGAGCGGTTCGGCGTTAATTGCCATCGCGCCGCGCTGAGCCTCGCGCGGCGAGCGGCTCGCGTTGGAGTCGTCCGCGCTGACCAGTGCCACCGCGAGGAATTCGCAACCGCCGTCCGCAAGCGGCACGGCGTTCACGACTTTGAATGCCCGGCCGTCGGCGAGCTCACCGGCATCACCGGGTTTGAGCCGCAACGGGGTATGCGTGACGAAGCGTTGCAGGCGCCGCTTCACCCGTCCGCGGTAGTGAGCCCGCGCAATGACCTCCTGGCCGGTATAGCAGCCCTTGTCGAAGGCAATCGCTCCGAGAACATCCAGATTCAACATCTGGGCCACGAACTCCTCCGACGTGGCCGCGTACACCTCCGGTTCGCCGGCCGCCACCGCGAGGCGCTGCCAGGTATCGAGCTCGGTGAGTACCCAGTCTGACAGGGCAGCGGGCGGATGCGCGGCTGAGGCCGCGGGGGCGAGGCTCGAGAGGATGAGCCAGCGCGCAGGCAGCGCGCCGACGCGCACCGCGATCGATTCGTGAACAGGCGCGCTGCCGTCTAAGGTCTCGGGCAAGCGGTTCGCGAGCAGCGGCGCAGGGTTGGCGGGCGACTCGGGTGCGATCAGACCCACCACCCGCCAGCTCGCGGATTCATCGGCCACCTTCACCTTCGTGCGCAGAATGAATTTCGTGAGCCGCAGCGCCACGGCCGCGGCGAGCTCGCGCGGCAAAATTGCCAACACCTCGCCCGGCGAGGGCTGCAGCAGGCGCAGCAGTGCGATCACGCGTCCCTGCGGGTTGTGATAACCGGCAAGCAGCGAACGCTCGGCAGAGAGCAGCGCCACATCGTTCGACAGCTGCCCCTGCAGGAACGACACGACGTCCGCACCGCGCACACGCAGCACCCCGAGTGAGTCGAGCGACACTGAGTTCCAGTCTGTGCGCATGAAGTTGACCGTTGTTTTTCCTTAACTTTCTCGTGGCTGCCGACTGCGAATTCTGTCAGACTTAATGGGTATGTCGACGCCCGATCGCAAGAACCCGGACGCACCTTTTTCCATCTCGTCCGCTGATCCTCCGGCTCCCGTTGCAGGCGCTGTGCCGAGCACGCCCACGGCCCGCGAGCCCCTTGCCCCTGGTGCGCGCGAGGTCGGAGCTCGCGCCGGACCTGAGCCGACACGCTTCGGCGACTGGGAAAAGAACGGCCGCTGCATCGATTTTTAGTCTATGCCGACGCGGCCCCTATCGCCTCACCTGTCGGTGTACAAGTTCAAGTACACCCTGACGACGTCCATCCTGAATCGCTTCAGCGCAGTGGGGCTGTCGGTGGGGCTGCTGCTGCTGGTGTACTGGCTGATGGCGGTGGCGAGTGGGGCGCACGCTCAGGCGCGCGCCGCAAGACTGTTGTCGCTACCGGTCGCGAGGCTGCTGTACGCGGCTCTGATCATCGCGTTCTGCTATCACCTCACCGCCGGCATCCGTTACCTGATCTGGGACACCGGCAGGGGACTGGAGCGCGCCCAGTCGCAGCGCAGCGCCTGGCTGGTGGTCGTGGTGAGCATCGTGCTCATGCTCCTGGTCGGCTACTGCGCGTGGCTCGCCGGAGCGCGCGCCCGATGAGCCTGCGCAGTCCGTTGGGCAAGGTGCTGGGCGCAGGCTCGGCGAAGTCCGGCGTGCACCACTGGTGGGTGCAGCGGCTCACTTCCGTAGCGCTCGTGCCGCTGTCGATCTGGTTCGTGGTGTCGCTGCTGTCGCTGCCGGCGTTCGACCATGCAACCGTGGTCGCCTGGATGGGGGAGAGCTGGACGGCGCTGCTCCTCATTCTCTTTGTGCTGATCGCCACGTGGCACTCGCAGCTGGGGGTGCGCGAAGTGGTGGAGGACTATGTTCACGGCGCCGGTGCCAGGACCGTGACGCTCGTCAGCTTGATGTTTGCCCACACGCTGCTCGCAGCCGCGGGGGTGTTTGCAGTCCTGAAGGTGGCCCTCGGGGCGGCGGCACCATGAGCGCCTACGAGTTCATCGATCACAGCTACGACGTCATCGTCGTCGGGGCGGGAGGTGCGGGCTTGCGCGCCACGCTCGGCCTTGCCGAAAGCGGTTTGTCTACCGCCTGCATCAGCAAGCTCTTTCCGACGCGCAGCCACACCGTGGCTGCACAGGGCGGAATCAGCGCCGCGCTCGGCAACATGGGCGAGGATGACTGGCGCTGGCACATGTACGACACCGTCAAGGGCTCGGACTGGCTCGGCGACCAGGACGCGATCGAGCTCATGTGCAAGGAGGCTGCCGCCGCGGTGATCGAGCTCGAGCACTACGGGGTGCCGTTCTCGCGCACCGAAGCCGGCCGCATCTACCAGCGGCCATTCGGTGGCATGACGACGCACTTCGGCAAGGGCATCGCGCAGCGCACCTGCGCCGCCGCGGATCGCACCGGGCACGCGATGCTGCACACGCTCTATCAGCAGTCGCTCCGCCACGCCGCGACGTTTTTCATCGAGTACTTCGCGATCGATCTGCTCATGCAGGATGGAGTCTGCCGCGGTGTGGTGGCGCTCGACCTTAACGAGGGCACGTTGCACCGCTTCCGCGCGCACACCACCATCCTCGCGACCGGCGGATACGGGCGCACTTATTTCTCCTGTACCTCGGCGCACTCCTGCACCGGCGACGGCAATGCCATGGTGCTGCGCGCCGGCCTGCCGCTGCAGGACATGGAGTTCGTGCAATTTCACCCCACCGGCATCTACGGCTCCGGATGCCTGATCACGGAAGGGGCGCGTGGCGAGGGCGGTTATCTCACCAACTCAAAGGGCGAGCGCTTCATGGAGCGCTATGCGCCCAACGCCAAGGATCTCGCCTCGCGCGATGTCGTGAGCCGGGCGATGACGGTGGAGATCCGCGAGGGGCGCGGGGTCGGCGCCGAGCGCGATCACATTGATCTGCACCTGGAGCACCTCGGGGCCGGCGTCGTTCACGAACGCCTGCCGGGAATCGCGGAGACGGCGCGCATATTCGCCGGCGTCGACGTCACCCGTGAGCCCATTCCAGTGCTGCCGACCGTGCACTACAACATGGGCGGTATTCCCTGCAACTATCACGGCGAGGTGGTGTGTCCGCAGGACGGCGATCCCGACAGCATCGTCCCCGGACTCATGGCGGTCGGGGAGGCGGCCTGCGTGTCGGTGCACGGCGCCAATCGCTTAGGCAGCAACTCGCTGCTGGATCTGGTGATCTTCGGGCGCGCGGCGGCGCGGCGTTGTGCCGCAACCGTCAAACCCGCCAGCCCCCACCGGCCCCTCGCCGCGGATGCGGGGCAGCCGGCGGTGGCGCGGCTCGATCGCCTGCGCAACGCCAACGGTGCGCGGGGAACGGCGGCGATCCGCCTGGAGATGCAAAAGGCCATGCAGCTCGACGCCGCGGTATTTCGCAGCGGCGAGAGCCTCGCGCAGGGCATTGCCAGGATCGGCGCGACTTTCGCATCCTTTGCCGACGTACGCATCAGCGACCGCTCGCTCGTCTGGAACACCGATCTCATCGAAACCCTCGAGCTCGAGAACCTGCTGATGCAGGCCACGGCCACCATCCATTCGGCGGCGAATCGCACCGAGAGCCGCGGCGCCCACGCCCGCGAGGATTTCCCGCAGCGCGACGACCGCAACTGGCTCAGGCACACTCTGGTATGGGTCGAGGCCCCGCAGCGCGCCCGCTTTGACTACCGCCCGGTGCATCTGAACACCATGACGAGCGAGGTCGAGTCGATTGCGCCCAAGGCGCGCACCTACTGAAGGACCGTGATGACCGAATTCCGCCTGCCTGCCAACTCGCGCATCGTGAAAGGAGTCACGCACGCAGCGCCCCCAGGGGCGCGCGAGGTGCGCACGTTCCGCATC
>DASWUP010000329.1:0-3694 GCA_036401635.1 Steroidobacteraceae bacterium | reverse complement strand
TAGTACCTGAAACTAGTGCGTCTACCAATTCCGCCACCCGGGCAGGTGAGGAAGGCCGCGAAATGTACGCACGGGTTTGGGAGCTGTCAATTGAAGGCGCGTAGAGGAAAGTTCGGACGGCGCGAACGCGGTGTCAGCGCTACCTCGGCGATCCGCACCAGCAAGACGCGCGGCCACAACTCCAAGAGCTCCGGGCAACCCGCGGCCGGCGGCCACAGCGCGCGCCCGAGCGTGCGCGCCGGGAGAGCCCCGGCGGCTGACTCGAAGGTCAAGCCAGGTTCAATTGTCGAGGGCACGGTCAGCGCGAATCGCGCCGGCTACGGCTTCCTGCGCGTGGAGGGATTGAAAGAAAGCGTGTTCCTGCCGCCACCGGAAATGCGCGATGTGATGCATGGTGATCGGTTGCGCGTGAAAGTGTCGCGTGATGCGACCGATCGCTGGGCGGGCGTCGTGGAACAGGTGTTGGAGCGCGGTGTAACCGCGTTTCTTGGCACCATGGAAGTGCAGGGCCGCAGCGCCTGGGTAAACGCTGCGGACCGGCGCCTGCAGCTGCGCTGCGTGGTGGCGCCGTCGGACCTGCACGGCGCGCGCCACGGCGATTGGGTCATTGCCAGGATCACACGTCATGCGGGCTCCGCATCGCCCGCCCAGGCGGTGATCAGCAAATGCCTCGACCCGAATCGGCCGGTTGAGCTCGCCACCGACTCGGCAATCGCCCGCTTCGATCTGCCGCACGAGTTTCCAGCCGCGGCGCTGCGCGAGGCACAGGCTTTCGGCGAGCAGGTCGATCCGCGCGCAGCGAACGAGCGCGTGGATCTGCGCGAGCTTCCGCTCGTCACCATTGATGGCGAGGACGCGCGGGATTTCGACGATGCGGTGTATGCGGAGCCGCACCGCGGGGGCTTCCGCCTGATCGTCGCGATCGCCGACGTGAGTCACTACGTCAGACCCGGGACCGCGCTCGATACCGAGGCGCAGGCGCGCGGCACGTCGGTCTACTTCCCGACGCGTGTGCTGCCGATGCTGCCGACCGCGCTGTCGGACCACCTGTGCTCGCTTGCGCCGCGCGTCGATCGCTTGTGCTTTGTGGCCGACATGGTGGTGAGCACGACCGGTGCCCTGAAGAGCGCGCAGTTCTATCCGGCGGTCATGCGCTCGGCGGCGCGCCTCACGTACACGCTCGCCAACGACGCGCTGTTCGCCGGGCGCCCCGCGGCGCGCACGCAGCTCGGTCCGCTGCTCGAGCGGCTCATGGTGCTCATCGATGTCTACCGCGCGCTCCACAAGGCGCGCGGCCACCGCGGTGCGCTGGATTTCGACGCGGCGGAGGCCGAGTTCGTCATCGACGCAGGCGAGCGGGTGCGCGCCATCGAGCTGCGCGTGCGCAACGACGCGCACCGCCTCATCGAGGAGTGCATGATCCTGGCGAACGTCGCGGTGGCCGAGGCGCTGGAGAAGGCACACGCGCCGACCCTCTACCGCGTGCACGGCCAACCGGAGGACGAGAAGCTTCAGAGGCTGACGGCGACTCTTGCGGCACTGGGGATCGATGCCCGCATACCGAAGACGGTGACCACGCGGGGTTTACAGGCGATTGCGCGTCGCGTGGGGAACGCCCCGGAGCGCGCGTTCATCGAATCGCTGGTCGTGCGGGCGATGCCGCAGGCGATCTATCAGCCCACCAACATCGGGCACTTCGGACTGGCTCTCACTCACTACGCGCACTTCACCTCACCCATCCGCCGCTACCCGGACCTCGTGGTGCACCGGACACTCAAGGCGCTGGTCGGGGCGACGGGCGGCGCGGGCGTGCGCTACCAGAGCGCGGACCTCGCTGGCCTCGGTGAGAGCACCTCGCGGCTGGAGAAGCGTGCCGACGAGGCGGACCGCTACGTCTCCGGTTTCCTCAAATGCACCTATTTAAAGGAGCGCGTCGGGCAGACGTTCCAGGGGCTGATCACCACCGTAGTGGAGTTTGGTTGCTTCGTGCAGATCCTGGACGTCGCGGTGGACGGCCTGCTGCACCTCGATAGCCTGCGGGATGATCAGTACGTCATGGAGGACGACGGTCACGCGTGGCGCGGCCGGCGCACCGGGCGCCGGCTGCGCACCGGCGCTCATGTGCGGGTGCTGGTCACCGCCGTGAATCCCATCGAGGGCCTCGTCGACCTGGCGCTGGCGGAAGAGGCGTAGGCGCGTCCGCTAGGCCGTGGCGGCACTGCAATGAAGGGCACGGAGACGATCTACGGCATGCACGCGGTGCGCTTCATGCTCGAGCGGCATCCCGAACGCGTGCACAGCGTACGCATTGCGCAGCGGCGCGAGGATCCGCGCGTGCGCGCCATCGACGAGCTGGCGCGGCGCCACGACCGACCGGTACAGCGCGTCGACGCACACGTGCTGCAGCAGCTGCTGGGCGACGTCGCCCATCAGGGTATCGCCGCCGATATCACGCCACTGCCGCCCTGGAGCGAGGATCAACTGCTCGCGGCTCTGCAGGGCGCGACCGCCCCCCTGCTGCTGGCGCTCGATGGTGTGCAGGACCCGCACAATCTCGGCGCGTGTCTGCGCAGCGCCGATGCCTGCGGTGCGCTGGCCGTCATCGTGCCGCGCGACCGCGCCGCGCAGCTGACGCCCACCGTGCGCAAGGTGGCAGTCGGCGCTGCGGAAACGACGCCCGTGGTTTCCGTGACCAACCTGGTGCGCACGCTCAAGCTCCTCAAGGATGGCGGTCTTTGGGTCGTCGGCGCGGACGCCGCGGCGCACAAGAGCGCGCACCAAGTGGATCTCACGGGACCGGTGGTGCTGGTGTTGGGTGCCGAAGGGACCGGCCTCAGGCATCTGACGCAGCAGAACTGCGATTTTCTGGTCAGGCTGCCGCAGCTTGGCGCGATCGAGAGTCTCAACGTCTCGGTGGCCGCCGGCATGCTGCTGTATGAGGCCGTGCGTCAGAGGCAGGCGCGATGAGTGCCCGGCCGTGCGCCAAGGGCTAAGGTCTCAGCAACCGCAGGAGTCAGACCGTGGATTTCGAATTCAGCGCGACAACGAGTGACTACCTGCAGCGCCTCGGCGCGTTCATGGACGAGCACATTTACCCGAACGAGGAGCGATTCTATGTGCAGCTCGCTGAAGGCAACCGCTGGGAGGAACCCCCGCTGCTCGAGGAGCTGCAGCGCAAGGCGCGGGCGGCGCGGTTGTGGAACCTGTTCCTGCCCGACTCGCACCACGGCGCGGGACTGAGCAGTCTCGAGTACGCGCCGCTGTGCGAAATGATGGGTCGCGTGCCCTGGTCGTCCGAGGTGTTCAATTGTTCCGCGCCCGATACCGGCAACATGGAGGTGCTCGAGCGCTATGGCACCCCCGCGCAGAAGAAGCAGTGGCTCGAGCCGCTGCTCAACGGTGCGATTCGTTCCGCGTTTGCGATGAGCGAGCCGCGCGTGGCCTCGAGCGATGCCACCAACATCGAGAGCTCCATTGTCCGTGAGGGCGAGTCGTACCTCATCAACGGGCGCAAGTGGTGGACCTCCGGCGCGCCGGACAAGCGCTGCAAGATCATGATCTTCATGGGGCAGACCGATCCGGAAGCAGAGAAGCACAAGCGCCAGTCGATGATCCTCGTGCCGATGGATACGCCCGGCGTGAAGATGCTGCGGCCGCTGCACGTGCTCGGCTATGACGACGCGCCGCACGGCCA
>DASWUP010000328.1:0-7080 GCA_036401635.1 Steroidobacteraceae bacterium | reverse complement strand
TCAGCGCCTCGATGGAGGCCCTCACGAAGAACGACATGAAACCCAGCTTCACGCCGTGCTCCTTTTCGAAGCGCTCCTTGTAGCGCGCCCGCAGCTCCTGCGTGGCGCTTAAGTCCACCTCGTTGAATGTCGTCAGCAGTGCTTGGGTCGATTGCGCCTCGATGAGACGCTGCGCGATGCGGGCGCGCAGCCGCGTCATGGGTACGCGCTGTTCGGCGCGCGCGCCGGCCGGTGCGATCGGCCGGGGCGTGGGTGCGCGCGCCGCCGGTGCGGGGGTGGCGGCAGCGGCTACCGGCGCGCCGGTGGTGGCCGGCGCGGTATCCGCCGGCCGTTTGCCCAGAAAACCGACCACATCGGATTTGGTCAGCCTGCCATCGCGTCCCGAGGCCGGGATCGCGGCGGGATCAAGGCGGTTCTCCTCGACCAGGCGCCGTACCGAAGGACTCAACTTGCTGACATCCTTGCCGCCATCGGCCTCCGCGGCCTTCAGTGCCGTTGCCGCAGCGCCGGCCGGTTTCGCCGCCGCCGCCGCTGCGCCCTCCTCGATCACCGCGAGAACCTGGCCGCTGGTCACCACCGCGCCGCTCTGCACGCGGATCTCCCGCACTACGCCGTTGGCCGGCGCGGGAACTTCCAGCACCACCTTGTCGGTCTCCAGATCGGCGAGATTCTCGTCGCGGCGGATGGCATCACCGGGTTGCTTGTGCCACGCAACGAGCGTGGCGTCGGCGATGGACTCGGGCAGCTGTGGAACCCGGATTTCGGTGCTCATGAACGCCTTCTTATCGGGCTCGCCGGAGTGGGCGCGGCAGAGGCTGCAGAGGCTACGGACGGCGCGGGTACCGCCGGCGCGGCCGTCAGGCGCGTCGTCTCGTGCGCGGATTCCTCAGTGGTGGTCGAATGCAGGGCCGCGGCGACCAGGGTCTGCTGCTCGATTTCATGGATTTTGGCGATACCGGTAGCCGGCGCCGCGGCCGGCCCACGGCCGGCGTACAACACCGGACGGTGCCCCACCACCAGTTCCTGCAGACGATGACGGATCTGATACCAGGCGCCCTGATTTTGCGGTTCCTCCTGGCACCAGACGACCTCGTGCGCGTTGGGATAGCGGTTGAGCATCGCCTGGTACTCTTCACTCGGGAAGGGATAAAGCTGCTCGATGCGCACCAGCGCCACCTCGCGCAGGCCCTCCTTGCGGCGCGCCTTGAGCAGATCGAAATACACCTTGCCGCTGCAAAACACGACCCGCTGCACCTGCGGCGCGGGCACATCATCGATCTGGCCGATCACGCGCGCAAAGCCCCCGCGGCTGAGATCCTCGAGCGACGACACCGACAGCTCATGCCGCAACAAGCTCTTGGGTGTCATGACGATCAGCGGCTTGCGAAACGACTGGCGCATCTGCCGCCGCAGCATGTGGAACATCTGCGCCGGCGTCGACGGCACGCACACCTGCATGTTGTTTCCCGCGCACAGTTGCAGGAATCGCTCGAGGCGCGCCGAGGAGTGTTCCGGCCCGGCTCCTTCGTAGCCATGCGGCAGCAATAACACCAGCCCGCAGAAGCGCTCCCACTTGGCCTCGCCGGAGCTGATGAACTGGTCGATGATGACTTGTGCACCGTTGGCGAAGTCGCCGTATTGCGCCTCCCACACTACCAGCGAGTTCGGCTCGGTGGTGGCGTAGCCATACTCGAATCCCATCACCGCCTCTTCGGACAGCACCGAATCGATCATCTGTACGCGCGGCTGCGGGTCGGCGATGTGCTGCAGCGGAATCCACGTGGCATCGGTGTTCTGATCGTGCAGCACCGCGTGCCGATGGAAGAATGTTCCCCGCGTGCTGTCCTGCCCGGTGAGGCGCACGCCGAAGCCGTCCTCGACCAAAGCCGCGTAGGCGAGCGTTTCGGCGCATCCCCAGTCGAGCGGCTGCTCGCCCTGCAGCATCTTGCGGCGGTTGGCGATCAGCTGCGCCACGCGCGGATGCAGGCTGAAGCCTTGCGGATAGCTGGTGATGCGCTCACCGAGCGCGCGCAATCGCGGCAGCTCGACCCCGGTCGGCACCCGCTCGGTCCAGTCCACCTGCGCGTACGCGCTCCAGTCCACGGTGTACTTATTGCCGATCATGCCGAGTGAGGCGCGCGCCTGCGGGCGGCCTTCGTCGAGTCCGCTGCGGTATTGCTCCAGCATCGCCTGCGCCTCGGCGTCGGTGAGCACGCCCGCAGCGATGAGCCGGTCGGCGTACAGGCGGCGCGCAGTGGGATGCTGGCGGATGACGCGGTACATGCCCGGTTGCGTGGCCGCCGGCTCGTCGGCCTCGTTGTGGCCGTGACGCCGGTAGCACACCAGATCGATCACCACATCCTTGCGGAAGCGCATGCGGTATTTGAGTGCCAGGCGGGTGACGAACACCACCGCCTCCGCGTCGTCCGCGTTGACGTGGAAAATCGGCACTTCCAGCATCTTGGCGACGTCGCTGCAGTAAATGGTGGAACGCGCGTCAGCGGGCTCCGAGGTCGTGAAACCCACCTGGTTGTTGATGATCACGTGCACGGTGCCGCCGGTGAAAAAGCCGCGCGCCTGCGACAGCTGCAGCGTCTCCATCACCACGCCCTGGCCCGCGAACGCAGCATCGCCGTGCACCAGCAGCGGCAGTACGCGCGCGGCGCGCTCATCACCGCGCCGCTCCTGGCGCGCGCGCACTGAGCCTTCCACCACCGGATCCACGACCTCCAGATGCGAGGGGTTGAAGGCGAGCACGGTGTGCACGTTGCCGCTCACGGTGCGCAGGTCCGCCGAGAAGCCCTTATGGTATTTCACATCTCCCGAGCCCTTGAGCGCGCTCGGCTCGTAGGAGCCCTCGAATTCCGAGAACAGCGCCGCCGGGGATTTGCCCAGCAGGTTAACCAGCACATTCAGGCGGCCGCGGTGCGCCATGCCGATGACCACTTCCTCGATGCCGACGGCGCCGCAGTTCTGTATGAGGTCATCGAGTAACGGAATGAACGCATCCGCGCCTTCGAGCGAGAAGCGCTTCTGGCCGACGTACTTGGTGTGCAGGTAGCGCTCGAGGCCCTCGGCGGCCGTCAGTTGCCAGAGGATGTTGCGCTGCTCTTCGGTGCTGAAACGGTGCTTGAGGCGCCCCTCCTGGAACTCATCCTGCAGCCACAGCCGCTCCTCGGAGTCGGACATGTGCGCGAACTCCGCGCCGACGTTGCCGGCGTAGATGTACTGCAGCTGCGCCAGGATGTCCCTGAGCTTCATGCGCTTCGGCACCGCCTCCGTGCGGCTGCCGGTGAAGAACTCGGAATCGAGATCCGCTGGCGTGAGGCCGAAATAATCCAGGTCGAGCACCCGGGGCTTGGGCCGCGGGGCGAGCGCCAGAGGGTCGATGCTCGCCAGCAAGTGCCCGCGGTTGATCCACACCTGAATCAGCCGCGACACCGCCGCCTGTTGGGCATTCGCCCCGGGCGCGCCCGGGGCCATCGCCGCTGCCCGTCCCTGCGCGGCGCGCTGCGCGATGTCCGCCCGGATCGGTCCGTGCGCGCGCTCGGCACCTCCGCCCGAGAACTGGGTGAAATACGTCCGCCAGCGCTCGTCTACGCTCGCCGGATCGCGAAGGTATTGCTCGTAGAGGGCGTCGAGAAAGTCGGCGTTGCCGCCGTAGAGGGGCGTTGGTTCAAGCATGGGGGGAAAGGGCCGGCAGGCCAATAGTTTAGCGGAAAGCAGGCCGGCGAGGAAAACGCGCCATCGGCGCGCGCTACAGAGCGTTCAGAAGCCAGAATTCGTAGCCAATCAGTGCGCCGTAAACCGCCAGCACCGTGTACAGCAGCACGCCCACTGGAATGCGACCGAAGGCCCGGATGCGCGCCAGCTGCGTTAGAAGCACCACTCCACCCGCGGTGAGCCCGATCTTCACCAGCGCAAAGGCGACTCCCGAGCCCCCGACGAGCGGCGCCATCAGCGGATTGGCCTCGTAGGCGCCGCGCTCGACCAGCATCAGCGTCAGGAGCGCATCCGTGCAGGAAAACACCACGATGAGGATCGCGATCGCAAGCCATTGCGGATGATGCCAATCCACGGCGCTAAGTGTGCGCTCGTCGACGCGCCGCGGCGCGCGCCGGCGCGGGTTGAGGCTGCCGTACAGCAGCGCGCGCAGCACGTGGATGCGCCGATCAGTGCTGCGACGTTCCTGCGGGCGGTGTTTCAATCCCATGGACGCGTTGTTCTTGTTATGGCGTGCCCGAACTCCGCACATTGTAGCGACACGCCGCGAGCGCTGTTTCCTGCAGAGCGTGACGCTGCTCACATCACGCAGCTGGCGCGGTGAGGCCGATGCGCGCCGGCCCTCCGGGCGCCGCGTTATGACACCTGCCGCGCACTCCTCTATATGATCCCGCCCGGATGTCCGCTGCGAACCTCACCCCCCCGAGTCCCGCCCCGCCGCTCGACGGCCTGCCCGTGCCGCGCCGCTACTGGGCGATCGCGGCCATCGTGCTCGCAATTGCGATGTCGGTGCTCGATAGCACCATCGTCAATATCGCGCTGCCCTCGATCGCGCGCGACTTTGGCGCTACGTCCGCCGCATCGATCTGGGTCATCAATGCGTACCAGCTGGCGATCCTGGTGGTGCTGTTGCCGCTCGCATCGCTCGGGGAGGTCGTCGGCTACCGGCGCGTCTCACAGGCCGGGCTTGCGGTGTTCACGCTCGCCTCGCTCGCCTGCGCCTGCGCGCCCAGCCTGCTGACGTTGAGTATCGCGCGCGTCATCCAGGGCCTGGGGGCCGCGGGCATCATGAGCGTGAGCCCCGCGCTGGTGCGCTTCACTTACCCACAGCGCTCCCTCGGGCGCGCCATCGGTATCAACGCGTTCGTGGTCGCGACCTGCGCCGCCCTGGGGCCCACCGTCGCCTCGGCGGTGCTGGCGGTGGCACAGTGGCGCTGGCTCTTTGGCATCAACGTTCCACTCGGCGTGATCACGATCGTGATCGCGATCCGTGCCCTTCCCGAAACCGAGCGCACGCGGCGCCCGCTCAACTGGGCGGGCGCCGCGCTGTATGCGGGCGCCTTTGGTCTGCTCCTCGGCGGGCTGCAATCCCTGGCGCACCATGCCGCGACACCACTCGCGCTCGTGCAGATCGGCTGCGGCTGCGGGCTCGGGTGGCTGCTCGCGCGGCACGAGTTGCCGCGTGCCGCGCCGCTCATTCCTTTCGACCTGCTACGTATCCGCGTTTTTTCGTTGTCCCTGGCAACGTCGGTGTGTTCGTTCATGGCGCAAATGACGGCGCTGGTCGCGCTGCCGTTCGAGATTCAGCGCCTGGGTTACAGCGCAGTTGAAACGGGCCTGTTCATGACGCCCTGGCCGTTGGCGCTGGCGTTCGCGGCGCCGCTCGCCGGCAGGCTCGCGGACCGTCATGCGGCGGGGATGCTGGGAGGGCTCGGCCTATTGGTCATGGCCGCGGGGCTCATGTTGCTCGCGTTCTTTCCGGCCAGCGGCACTCCCGCGGGATTCGTCTGGCGCATGGCGCTGTGCGGTGTGGGGTTTGGCTTCTTCCAGGCCCCCAACAATCGCACCATCATGGTGTCCGCGCCGCGCGCCCGCAGCGGTGCCGCCGGCGGCATGCTGAGCGCGGCGCGCCTGCTCGGCCAGACACTCGGCGCGGCCGGCGTCGCCATTTTGTTTCGTGCCTATGCCGCCGCGGGTTCGAACTTCGCGCTGTGCCTCGCGGCACTCCTGGCGCTGACCGGGGCGGTGGTCAGCATCGTGCGCCTGACCGGACAGCCGACGCCGAGGACACGATGACTGATATGACAGCCAGGGCCCCGGCGGCGGCTGCGCCCATCAAACCGCCGTTCAGCTGGGCGACTCGCTCGTGGGCAGACGAACCGTGAACTCGCTGCCTTGCCCGCCGCCGGCGCTCGCCGCAGTCACGCTGCCACCGTGCAGCTCGACGAGGTTGCGAACCACAGCGAGACCCACGCCGAGCCCGGATTTGGAGCGCGGATCGTCTGCATTCGCCTGCTTGAAGAGTTCGAAGATGTGCGGCAGGGCGTCCGCGCTGATACCGGTCCCGGAGTCTCGGACGCGCACGACCGCCTGAGCGTGGCTTGTATGTACCCACACCGCCAGCTCACCCCCCGCGTCGGTGTAGCGCGATGCGTTACCAAGCAGGTTCACGAACACCTGCTCCAGGCGGGAGGCGTCGGCCTGTAACCACACCGGCGCGTCGGGCAACTCGACGGAGAGCTGCTGTTTGCGCTCATTGAGGTCCGACTCGAGCGTCGCGATTGCGTTGCCCACGACGACGCGCAGGTCGATTCGTGCGCGTTGCAGGTGCAAGCGGCCGGTGGTGATTCGCGATACGTCCAGCAGCTCGTCGACGAGTCGTGTCATCCGGTCGAGCTGCCGTTCGATCAGCGCTTGCATGCGCTGCTGCGCCGAATCCTCGCCCATCTGCTTTCCCAAAATGCGCACAGCCGCAAGAGGGCTGCGCAGCTCGTGGGAGAGCATCGCCAGAAACTCGTCTTTGCGGCGGTTGGCGGACGCCAGCTCTTCAACCCGCAACTGCGCCTGGCGCAGCGGCAAATTCTGCCGCGTGTTATCGCGAACTGCGTTGCCGTTGAGTGCGGGCCGCGCGAAGGCATGGCCGTTGCGGACGGGCGCGTCCGGCACCGGCGGCACGGTTTTCTGTTCGGTACCCAGATGGATCTCGCTGACGCTGCGGGTCTCGAGATCGACCAGAAGAGTGCCGTCCTCGGCGACGGGCGGGAGGGCCGCCGCGCCCACTCCGAGCTCGTAACCGAGCAGCTGCGCGCCATCGTCGTCAACGGGCCGCTCAGTACCGCTCCCAAGCCTCCCGTGTATCCATTCTGCTAGATCGCCCATAGATCCCCCCAAATGCCATCCCGTCGCAGGAAGGCGACAGTGACCGCCCCTCCACCCCGATAGCGCGAACTGTGTCGGAGTTACGCTACGCTTGCGCTTCGGATTTATCTGTGCGGTAGCCGACATAGCGGCCGACTGATGGAACCGGCTTGCTGATCGCTCTAGTTCATCGTCCGGTCGTACAAGTCCCTGGCCACC
>DASWUP010000327.1:0-2259 GCA_036401635.1 Steroidobacteraceae bacterium | reverse complement strand
GGCGGCGGCGTGGAGATCACGGTGCGCTACGTAACCCGCGCCAGCGAACGCCTCGCACTGCGGGCGCGACTCTACCAGACGGCGGTGCAGCTGCTGTCGCAGCACCCGCACAGCGCATGAGCCCGCGCCTACCAGCGCTGTTCCTCGGACACGGCAGCCCGTTGAACGCGCTGCACGCGAACCCCTGGAACCGCGGCTGGAGCGCGCTCGGCGCCGCTCTGCCACGCCCGCGTGCGGTGCTCTCGATCTCAGCCCACTGGTATGTGCCGGCCACCGCCGTGACGGCAATGGCGACGCCGCGCACCATTCATGATTTCGGCGGCTTCCCGCGCGAGTTGTATGAGGTGCGCTATCCCGCGCCCGGAGATGCAAGCCTGGCCGCGCGCGTGCAGCAGTTGCTCGCGCCGCTGAACGTCGTTGCCGATCAATCCTGGGGGCTCGACCACGGCACCTGGTCGGTGCTGCGCCATGTGTTTCCCGATGCCAGCGTGCCGGTCGTGCAGCTGAGCATCGATGAGACGCGCTCGGCGGCGTTCCACCATGAGCTCGGCGTGCGCCTGCGTCCGCTGCGCGATGAGGGGATTCTGCTGATCGGCAGCGGTGACGTGGTGCACAACCTGCACGCCTATGCGTGGGGCGGACACCCGCAGGAGCCCTACGACTGGGCGCTGCGTTTCGAGTCCCAGGTGCGTGAGCGGCTGGAGGCGGGCGAGCACGCGGCGCTGGTGGACTACGCTGCGTTGGGGAAAGACGCCCTGCTGTCCGTTCCGACACCCGAGCACTACCTGCCGCTGCTGTACGTGCTCGGCGCCAGCTTCCCGGCAGAGCCGGTCACGTTCCCGGTGCAAGGCATGGATGGCGGCTCAGTTTCCATGCTGGCGGTGCAGTTCGGCGGCTGAGCGGCGTGCGCGGCTTGGGCGCGCTTTCAGTGCAGCGAGCTCATGAGCTCTGTGGGCCGGAACTCATGCCCGTCCTTGAACACGAAGCTGGCGTGGCTCAGGTTCGCGACGTCGGCGAGCGGATCAGCATCCAGCACCACAAGGTCGGCGAGTTTCCCGGCGGCGAGGGTGCCGAGGTCGCGCACCGCCATCGTAGCCGCGCCGTTCACGGTAGCAGATCTCAACACCTGCAGCGGTGTGAGCCCCGCGCGTTGCATCAGTTCCATCTCGCGAAACACGCCCGCCCCGTGCACCGTGCCGATATTGCCGGCATCGGTGCCCATGACAACCGTGATGCCTGCATTCCACACCTTGACCAGGTTCTGCATGGCGACCGCCGGCAACTCCACCTCCCGATGCTCGCTGACGAGCTTCGCCACGCGCTCCGGGAGCTTGGCCGCGCGGTCGAGCCGCAGGCCCGCCAGCACCTGAGGATCCGCCAGGCGCTGCTCCGCCTCCGTGGCCTGCCAGGTGCCTGAGAGCGCATAGAAATAGCCCATGCGCACGAACAGCGTCGGGCAGTACAGGATGTGGCGCTCGCGCGCCATCGCAATGAACTCTTCGTCGACCGGCTCGTCCTGAACCGAGTGCACGAGGTAGTCGGCACCGGCGCGCAGCGCGGACTTCGCAACCAGCTGTTCGGTCGCGTGCACCGCGAGCCGCACACCCGCGGCGTGGGCCGCATCCGCCGTGGCGCGCACGATCGCTTCCTGCGCGGCGAGATCGTCACCCTCCTGATGGATGAACCACACCTTGATGAAGTCGGGCTTGCGTTGCAGTTCGCGTGCCACCAGCGCGCGCGCCTCCTGCGCGGAGCTGATCTTGATGATCGGCGGGTCACCGAGGTCCAGCTGGGGCCGCGCGATCATGGAGATGAGCGGGCCGGTCGCCGCAACGCGCGGCGCGGCCGCAGTCATGCGCGCCGTGTCCCGCACGTCGAAGTTCCAGAACGGACCACCGACATCCGCCACGCTCGTCACCCCGCTCGCGAGCCACACCTTGAAGGTCTGCGCCAGCCGCGCCTGGTTGCGCTCAACCTCGGACGAGTACGGCACCGATGCGCCCAAGTCCGCGACGTCCGGCCGCGTGTAGAGATTTCCCGATTGAAAGAAATGCACGTGAGAATCGATAAGTCCCGGGATGACCCACTTGCCGTGCGCGTCGATGACCCGCGCGGCGTGTGGCACCCGGGTCGTCGCCTTCGGCCCCACGGCCTTGATGCGGTTAGCGGCGATGATGATGGTGTTGTCGGCGGCAATCGCGGCCGCGCCGTCCAGCTCCGGATGGATGACCGTCGCGCCGACGATCGCCGTGACGCCAC
>DASWUP010000326.1:0-5351 GCA_036401635.1 Steroidobacteraceae bacterium | reverse complement strand
CGAGCGCCTCGAGTGCCTCGCGCTGACCCTGCAACGGCACGATGCACTCGGCGAGACACTTTTCCCGCGTAGCGCGCGACAGGGACTCGGGCAGCGAGGCGATCACCGCCCCGCGGCTCGCAGCTCCCGGAAGGGCCGCCGCGAACTGCTCGATCACGCTGAGATATGCGGAAGTGTCGGCCGTGCCCGCGGGCGGGCAGTCGACCATGAAGCCGACAACGTCGAACCCGACGCGCTGCACCACGCTGAACATGGCGTGCTGCCGGGGGCGGTCGAACCACACATGGGTATGAAAATCGAACGGGTTCGAGATGTAAACGCGATCCGAGAGAATCTCGCGCAGGGCGGCGGCGGCGGCGGCGGGAATGGGTGCGAAGTCGAGCCCAAGATTGCGCGCGGCGTCTGCGGTCATCGCCATGTCACCGCCCGAAGCGCCCATGGTGAGCACGCGCCGGCCGCGCAGCGGACCGCCAGTGTGAAAGATCTTGAGCGTTTCGCACAAGGTTGCCAGCGATTCACAGCGGGCGATACCGGCCTGGGCGCACAAAGCCTCGAAGGCCGCATCGGCGCCGGCGAGCGAGCCGGTGTGGGTGCGTACGGTGCGGCTGGCCGCCGCGGTGCGTCCGGCCTTGATGAGGGCGATGGGCTTGCCGGCGGCGCGCGCGCGGGCGGCCGCCGCGACGAAGCGCGGCGCATCGCGGATGCCCTCCAGATACAGCCCGAATGCCGTGACGCGCGCATCGTCCGCCAGCAGCTCGATCAGGTCCTCGGCGGCAAGGCGCGTCTGATTGCCGACGGTGAGCACATAGCCGATCGGCAGCGAGCGATCGTTGAACGACAGGTTAAGCGCGATCGTGCCGCTCTGGCAGATCAGGGCGACTCCGCGTTCGCGCCGGCCGCCGACCACCTGGTCGGGCCACAGCGCCGCAGCGTCGAAGAAGTTGATGAAGCCATAGCAGTTGGGGCCGAAGAACGGCAGCTCACCTGCGCTCGCGAGCAGCTCGCGCGTGAGACGGTCGCCATCGCTGGTGGCGGTCTCGGAAAAGCCGGCGGCAAAGCACACAAAGCCGCCCGCGCCGCGCCGGGCGAGCGCCGCCGCGATGGCCGGGACCTCGTGGCTGGGAGCCGCGACGAAGGCGGCATCCGGTGCGCGGGGCAACTCGTCGACGGAACGAAAATAGTGCTGACTGTCACTTGAGGGGCGGTGGGGATGGACTCGCCACACCTCGCCGGAGTAGCCGATGGCGCCGCTCGCGGCCAGCGCTGCATCCGCCCAGGTGCCGCCGATGAGCGCGAGGCTGCGTGGCGAGAGCAGGCGCTGCATCGCGCGCGCGCTCATGGGGCGCGGGTGGTGCCGCGCAACTCCATCCGCCGCGACCCGGGTACGGACGAATGCACGCCGGCGGTTGCCGCCTGCAGCTGCGCGATCGCGACGCTCACCTCGGGGGGAAAGGGCGTGGTGGTGGGCGCCTGCTGCTGCTGGCGCACGTGCAGCAGCATCACCTCCACGGCGGCTGCCGCGTAGGTTTGGCCGGCGCGCAGAATCTCAAAGGCGGCGTGGATGCGCTTGCGATCGGCAGCCAGGATGCGCACGGTCACAAGGGCCGTGTCGGCTACCTTGACCTCGTGCAGGTAGTGGATGTGCATCTCCACGGTGTACAAAGTGCAGGCGGTGCGCTGCCGGTACGCGGCATCCACACCTAAGCGGTCCATGAGCGCATCGGACGCCTGGCTGACGATCAGCGCGTAGTAGGCATCGCGCAGATGGCCGTTGTAGTCGATCCACTCCGGCAGGATCGCGCTCTGGTAGATGGGTACGCCCGCCACGTCAGTGCAGCTGCAGCCGCTCCCGGGCCTGGGCCGGGGACACAATCCGCGCCCCCATGGCCTCGATGATGGTGCGCGCCTTCTCGACCAGCTGCGCATTACTCGCATACACCCCGCGGCTCAGGTAGAGGTTGTCCTCCAGTCCGACGCGCACGTTGCCGCCGAGCAGTACCGACTGCGCTACCCACGGCATCTGCATGCGGCTCACCGCGAAGGAGCTCCACACGCACTCCGGCGGCAGGGTATTCACCATGGCGAGCAGGTGCCCGAGCTCTGCGGGCACACCATATGGGATGCCGGTGCACAGCTGGATCAGGGTGGGGCCCGCGATCAGCCCTTCCTTGATCATCTGCTTCACGAACCACAGGTTGCCGGTGTCGAACACCTCGAGCTCCGCCTTCACGCCCAGGTCACGCAGGATACCCGCGCCCTGACGCTGGTAATCGGGCGTGGAAATGTAGGCACGGTTGCCGTCACCGAAGTTGAGCGTACCGCAGTCGAGCGTCGCGATCTCCGGGCGGTAGAGTCCCTCGCCGCACAGCTCGATGACGTGCCGCATCCGGTCCTCCTGGCTCACGAAGTCGGTGCCGGCGGCCGGCGTGTCCGCGAGCCCGTGCTTGCCGACACATATATAGCCCCCCATGCCGCAGGTCAGGTTGACCAGCACGTCGACCTTGCTCTCGCGGATGCGCTTGACGACCTCGCGATAGTGGCGCGTGGCCATGCTGAACTCGCCGCTCTCCGGGTCGCGCACGTGGATGTGCACGATCGCCGCTCCGGCGCGCGCGGCGTCGACGGCGGAAGCGGCGATCTGCTCAGGCGTAATCGGGCAGTGCGGGCTCTTGGTAACCTTGGTGTCGTCGCCGGTGATGGCGCAGGTGATGATGACGTCAGAATTCATGATGGCCCCCGCTGCCCGCGCGCCCCCGGCATGGTAATATTATGGCAACAATAATATAACGGGCCGGCCCGGCGCGGCAAGCCGCGCCGGGCGCGAGCGGAGCACGACACAGGGCGCTTGGGCGAGGAGAAAGGCGAATCGGAGTACGGACTGGCATCCTCGGTGTAGACGCGCGATATTTCCCGCGCGCTGGCGGTGGCGGTGCAACTGCAATGCACGTGGGTCAAGGCTCCGCATGGCTTCAAGCGCTCCGGCTACGGGCGGCCGGCGCGCGCGCCGCCGCCGTGGCGCTTGCTGCGGCGGGGTTGGTGAGTGCCTGCGGTCACGGCCCGCACGCATCGGGAGCAGCTGCCGCGGAGGAGCGCGAGCTGCACGTCTATAACTGGGCGGACTACATCGGCAAGGACACGATCGCGAAGTTCGAGGCGGCCACGGGCATCAGGGTGGTCTACGACACCTATGACGCCGACGAGACCCTGGAAGCGAAGATGATGGCGGGGGACTCGGGCTACGACGTGGTGAGCACCTCGAGCGATTACTTCAGCCGCCAGATCAAGGCGGGTATCTATCGCCCGCTCGATCGCGCGCGTTTGCCGAACTGGAACAATCTCGATCCGCACATTCTCGCGCTCGAGGCGCAGGCGGATCCCGGCAACCGCTATGCCATGCCGTACCTGCGGCACGTCAACGGCTTCGCCTACAACGTCGACATGATCCGCGCGCGCATGAAGGATGCACCGGTCAACAGCCTCGATATGATCTTCAGACCCGAAATCATCCGGCGTTTTGCCGATTGCGGCGTGACGTTCCTGGATTCGGCCGAGGACGTGCTGCAGCTCGCGCTCAACTACCTGCATCTCGACCCGAACAGCAAGCGCCCTGAGGACTACCGAAGGGCCGAGACGCTATTGCTCGCGGTGCGTCCGTACATCCGCACCTTCGACTCCACGGAATTCATGAGTGCACTTGCCAACGGGGAGTTCTGCATCTCGATGTCGTGGTCCGGGGATTACGCGACCTCCAGGGCCAGGGCCAAAGCCGTGGGCGTCGATGTGCATCTCGCCTTTACCGTGCCGAAAGAGGGCGCCAACGCCTCCTTCGACGCACTGCTGATCCCCGCGGACGCGCCGCACCCGCAGGCGGCCCACAGGTTTCTCAACTTCATACTCGAGCCGCAGGTGATCGCCGCCATTACCAACGACACTCATTACGCCAACGACAACCGCGCGGCCAACGCCTATGTGAAAGCGGACATCCTCAATGACCCCGCGATCTATCCGACGCCGGCGGTGGAGGCGCGGTTGTACCAGTCCGGAGAAGTCGCGCCGGGGCTCGAGCGGCTGCGCACGCGTACCTGGACGCGCATCAAGACCAACCTGTGAGGGTCGTCCGGCGGGCGCAGCGCGGCGCTCAACGGGCGGCGAGCTTGGCTTCAAGCGAACGGCGGCGGTCGCTGCGTGTCATGAGGTAACCGGCGCCGATGATGCACACGCCGACCGCGCACACGATGAGACTTGCCAGCGCGTTGATGTCGGGACTGACCCCCAGCTTCACCTTGGAGTAGATGACCATCGGCAGGGTGCTGGCGCCCGGGCCGGCGACGAAGCTCGAAATGACCAGGTCATCGAGTGACAGCGTGAAGCACAGCAGCCAGCTGGAGACGATCGCCGGCGCAATGATCGGCAGCGTGATCTCGAGAAAAGCGCGCGCCGGACCAGCGCCCAGGTCCATTGCCGCTTCCTCCAGCGAGCGGTCGGCCCCAGCTAAGCGCGATTGCACCGTGATGGTTACGTACGCGGTGCAGAACGTGATGTGCGACAGGACTATGGTGGTAAAGCCGCGATGCGGCCAGGAAAACAGCTGCACCATCGACACGAACAGCAGCAGCTGCGTGATGCCGGTGATGATTTCCGGCATGACCAGCGGTGCGTTCACCATCCCGGTCAGCAGCAGCCGCCCGGGAAAGCGCGCAAATCGCACCAGCGCGATCGCCGCCAGAGTCCCGAGCACCACCGCACCGCTCGAGGCCGTAACCGCGACCTCCAGCGACAGCAGCGCCGCCTGCAACAGCTGGCGATTGTGCATCAGCTGACCGTACCAGGCGGTGGAGAATCCACCCCAGACGTTGACCAGCGGCGAGGCGTTGAACGAGTACCCGATCAGCACCAGGATCGGCAGGTATAGCAGCGCGATGCCGAAGAACAGCACCGAGAGAAGCAGGGCGGAGGAGCGCCGTTCCATGATCCTAAGTCAGGCCTCCAGCTGCCGCACGCTGTAGTACTGGTAGATCGCGATGGGGCCTGCGAGCAGCAGCAGGAACGCGATCGCCACGGCGGAGGCCACCGGCCAGTCGTGATTGCCGAAGAACTCATCCCACAGGACGCGGCCAATCATCAGGTTGTTTGGTCCACCAAGCAGTGATGGGATCACGAATTCACCGACTGCCGGAATGAACACCAGCATCGAGCCGGCGATCACTCCGGGGAGCGACAGCGGCAGGGTGATGTCGAGAAAGGCGCGCCGCGGCGTGCTGCCGAGATCGGCGGCCGCTTCCAGCAGGGTCGGGTCGAGCTTCTCCAGCGTTGCAAACAACGGCAGCACCATGAAGGGCAGATAGGAATAG
>DASWUP010000325.1:0-12391 GCA_036401635.1 Steroidobacteraceae bacterium | reverse complement strand
CCCGCGGTGCCGAGCCGCGTCTGCATCATCTGAAAGATGGCGAATCCCAACAGGTCCGCCGCCGGCGACAACCCCATCGGCACCCCGAGGCGCAGCTGCTGCAGCAGCACGCCGGTGTGGGGCCGCCACGTCAGGTGCGATCGGTACCGACGGCGATACTCGGCGCGCAGAAAAATCCCCACCGCGAACAACAGACCTGTCACCTGCGCAACGTTCGTGGCCCAGGCGGAACCGGCGATGCCCCACCCGAGGCGGAAGATGAACGGCTGATTCAGCGCCGCATTGGTGACCGTGGTCACGACACTGATCAGCAGCGTCACGCGCGGCCGCCCGATGCCGTTGAAGAAGCCGAGCATCGCCCACACCGCACCGCCCACGCAGGCTCCGCCCACACGCGGAAACCAGAAGGCGGAAGCCAACTGCTCGATCTGCGGATCAAACCCGAACGGCGCGAAAATCAGGTGGCGCGCGGCGCCCACCAGCACGAAAAGCGGCGCGGCGCATGCCATCGCCCACAGCGCGGTCCATACCGCCTGGCTCGCGCGCCGGTAGCGGCGTGCACCGAAATTCTGCGCCACCAGCGTCTGCACCGCGGTGCCGGCGCCGCCCAGCACCAGCACCGCGACCAGCGCCAGCCACTGCACCGCTCCCACCGCTGCCAGCGCCTTGGTGGAGATGCGCCCCATGAACCACATGTCGGTGAGACTGAGAACGATCTGTACCGCACTGTTCGCCATGAGTGGCAGGGCAAGCGCCAGCACCGCACGCTGATCAACGTGCGTGCGTCCGGCGGCGTCGATGCGTTGCGCCGGCAACTGCACCGCGGTGCTCGAGGAATCCATGGCAACATCCTGCGCAATCGGTCATTCTCGCACACTGCTCCGGAAGAGAGATGACACCTGCTATGGCAACACGCACCAAGGGCGCCGGCACGCGCACACGCAGCGGCGTAGCACGTAGCGCGCGCCGCGGGCGGCTCGCGCCCGGCAAACAAGCCCGCGGACTCGACGCGGCGCAAGTTGCCATCGCGATCGACAGTCCGGCAGTTGCGGAGCTCGCGACGCTGGTGCGCGATGCCGGCGGCGCCCCTATCGGTGCGTACCGCGAGCCCCTCGGCGGACGCACCCTGTTGCTGGCGAGCCTGCCGCTGAGTGCTGTGCAACCCACGCCCTTTCAGCGCGACCTGTCCCCCGCGCACACCAAGCGCCTGGCCGCGAAGATCGATGAGACGGCGGCGTTCCTCGATCCGCTCATCGTGGTGCGCGGCGAGGACGGACGCTTGTGGACTCCCAACGGGCGCCACCGCCTGGCCGCGGGCAAGGTGCTGGGACTGAAACAGATCACGGCGCTGATTTCGCCGGACGAATCGCTCGCCTACCGGATACTGGCGCTCAACACGGAAAAGGCTCACAACCTCAAGGATCGCAGCCTGGAAGTCATCCGCATGGCGCGTAACCTCGCGAAGCGCGGCGGGCGCGAACGGGAAACGCAGTTCGCGGCGCAGTTCGAAGCCGCGGAACTGCTGACGCTCGGAATCGTTTACGAGAAATCGCCGCGCTTTGCCGGCGGCGCCTACAGCGCGTTTCTCAAGAAGCTGGACCGCTTCAGCGACCAGACCCTGACGGTGAGCCTGCGGCAGCGCAGCGACTACGCCGCGCGCCTCGTTCAGATCGACGCCCGCGTCAAGAGCATTATCGGCGCCCTGCAGGCGCGCGGGTTCAAGTCCCCGTACCTGCGCAACTACGTCGTCGCGCGCATCAACCCGGTGCGCTTCCACAAAAGCAAGAAGGGCGACACGCGACCGCCGATGCCGCTCGCTCAGGCGCTCACGCGCATGGCTGCCGCCGCCCGCGGCTTCAATGTCGGCTCGGTATCGAACTCGGATCTCGCCTGGGTGGCGGTGGGCGCGGGTTCGGCGGACTAGAGTGGCGCGGCAGGCGCGCCACTCTCGGGCAGCTGCTGCAGCTCGCCGTCGTCCTTGTAGCTGAGTCCGTAGCCGAAAGGAAACAGCGGCGGCTCGCCCGGCCGATGATCCACGCCCGGCACGCGGGGCGAGCGCGGCCAGGAGAACGGCAGTTTGCCGCGGAAGTCGTAGCGCATCGAGCCGTCCGCGGCCCGGAACAGCACATCGGCGACGCCCACGCCTTCGGGCCCCGGGAGCCAGGCGGCGACGAAGCTGTCGGCGGCGTTGAGCTCGGCGTTAACCCACAGCGGGCGGCCGGAGAGAAACACCGCAACCACCGGTACATCCTGGGCGCGCAGCCGGCGCAGCAGTGCCGCATCATGCTTGTCGCCCGGACTGTATTCGAGCGAGGGCACATCGCCCGCCATTTCCGCGTATGGATTCTCCCCGAACACCACGATCGCGACGTCGGGACGGGTGTGGAACTGCCCCATCGGGCTCAGCTGCGCGGTGCCGCCGGCGGCCGTCACGCTGCGCACGATGCCCGCGTAGATCGATTGCGCATGCGGAAAGTCCCGGTTGGGCTCGCTGCCCTGCCAGGTGATGGTCCAGCCGCCGCTTTGCTTGGCGATGTTGTCAGCGCCATCACCCGCCACCAGCACGTGCGCCTGCGGCGACAAGGGCAAGAGGTGATGGCGGTTCTTCAGCAGCACCAGCGACTCGCGCACCGCCTGGCGCGCCACCGCGCGATGCGCGGGTGCACCGAGCAGCTGGAAGCGGCCGGCGAACGGGCGCGAGGACGGACGCCCCTCGCGATCCAGGTGCGCGCGCAGCTTGACCCGCAGCACGCGCCGTACCGCGTCGTCAAGCCGCGCGGCGGAAATCTCCCCGGACCTGACCTGGGCCAGGGTGTTGGCATGCAGCGCTCGCCAGCCGTCGGGCGCCATGAGCACGTCGAGTCCGGCATTCACCGCGACCGCGCAACTGTCCGGTGTGCATCCGGGCAGCTGCGCGTGTCCGTTCCAGTCCCCGAGCACCAGCCCGTCGAAGCCCATGCGCCCCTTGAGTACCTCGCTGAGCAGCGCGTGGTTGCCGTGCATCTTCACGCCCTGCCAGCTGGAGTAGGACACCATCACGGTCTGTGCACCGGCGGCGATCGCTGCCACGTAGCCAGCGGCGTCGAGGTCGCGCAACTCGCTCTCCGTGGCAGTGTTGTCACCCTGATCCCGTCCGTCGGTGCCGCCGTCGCCGAGAAAGTGCTTCGGTGTCGCGATCACGTGCGCGGCGTCGAGAAACTGCCGCGTTCCGGGCGTGCCCTGCAGCCCCGTCACCATGGCGGCGACGTATTGGCGCACGAGTACCGGATTCTCGGAGTAGCTCTCGTAGGTACGTCCCCAGCGCGCATCGCGTGCCACGGCGGCGGTGGGGGAAAACGCCCAGTCGAGCCCGGTGACCCGCACCTCGAGCGCGGTGATCTCGCCGATGCGGCGGATGAGCTGCGGGTCGCGTGCCGCGCCCAGCCCGATGTTGTGCGGAAATATGGTCGCTCCCGGGATGTTGTTGTGCCCGTGCACCGCGTCCGCACCCCACAGGGCGGGGATCCCGGGGGATGCGGGTGCGGCGAGCGAAGCGTCATAGAACCGGTCGGCGAGCGTCAGCCACTCACGGGGTGCAGCGAGCTTATCGCCGTGGGGCGAGGAATTGCCGCCGTTCAGAATGGATCCGAGGGGATAGTGCCGCAGGTCATCGGGAATGATGCTGTCGATATCGGCCTGGACGAGCTGACCGACCTTCTGCTCGGCCGTCATGCGCGCGAGCAGCTCATCGATGCGCGCCTCGAGCTTCTGATCGCGCGGCAGCGCCGGCCGCAGCTTCGGCCATTGTTGTGGATGCACCAGTGCCGCGGTCGCGGGGCTTGGGTCGGCGCCGAGCGCCGGGCTCACCGTGCACACCGCCAGGGCGTGCGCCGCGCAATAGCCTGCGAAGCAGGCCGGTCTACTGTGCATGGTGAACCATAGGATACACACCAGAGGTCGACGCCCATGCAGGAACCAACGACTCAGGTCCGTGGTCTCGACACGAGCGGGGTGCACAGCCGGCGCGGGGGCGCCCAGGTCGCGGGGCCGGATAATCTGCCCGACCTGCTGCTCATCGAGCGAGCGCGCAGCGGCGAGGAAGGTGCGATCGAGGCACTGATCCGGCGCTACAGCCGGCGGCTGTTTCGCGTCGCCCGCAGCGTGTTGCCAGATGAGGATGCGGCCGAGTTCGTGGTGCAGGAAGCCTATCTGGCCGCATTCGGCGATCTGAATCGCTATACGCCGATCGGAAAATTCGCCGCCTGGCTGACGCGCCTGGCGTTCAGCCAGGCGCGCTCGCTGCGTGCCAGCGGGCGATCCGGGCAACTGGCGGCGCCGCGACAGGTACCGGCAGCGGCGCTGCAGACGCCGGCGAGCACTGCAGCCGACGAGGCGCAGGAGCGGCGCGAGCTGGAGCACGCGATCGGCAGCCTGCCGGATGTCTTCCGCACCGTGTTCGTGCTGCGCGTGGTGGAAGGAATCAGCGGCATCGAAACCGCCGCCTCCCTAGGCGTACACGAGACGACTGTGCGCACCCGCATGTACCGCGCGCAGCGGCGGCTCGCGCCGGACATGGTGCGCCGCGTGCGGGTCGCACCCGCGTTCCTCGAGCTGACCCCCGAGCGCCTGGATCGAATCGTCAAGCGCGTACTGGCGCAGCTGCCTCACGGCTCAATGCTGACGATCAGCACCTCGCCTCCCTGAAAGGACACCGAGTCGCCCGCTGCTCTGCCCAGCAGCGACTGGGCGAGCGGCGCGACCCAGCTCAAGAGTCCCTGGGCGGCGTCCGCCTCGTCCTCGCCCACCAGGCGGAACGCCAGACTCGAGCCGCTGCCGAGCTGCAAGGTCACACGCATGCCAAAACGCACCCGGTCCGCGGCCGCCGCCGGCTCGATGAGGCGGGCGCTGGCGCGCCGCGCGCTCCAGTAGCGCAGATCGCGCTCCACGCGCGCGCGTGCCGCCGCGTCGCCGCTTTCGCGTGCCGTGTGCCGCTCCGCTTCCAGCTCGCGCACCCGCGCCTCGATTGCCTTCAGTCCGCGCGGGGTCACGAAGTTCGGATGAGCGCTGAGGGCTCGCTCCGGCAGCGTTGCCGGATCCCCGTCGGACTCGCGCACGAAGGCCCGGCTCATGCGCCGAACAACATGTTGGCGAGCTTGGAGCACTGGTACGTGGACATAAAACCTGAAACCCTGGCATTCATGAGATTGCTGGAGTCGAGCGTTGCGCGCCGATATGCATCGGAGGCTACCACGATCACATCGAGCCGCGGCAGGGCCCCCGTGACGAAGCAGATCTTGCCATTCATACTGCGACCGATCGACAGGCCTGTCCTCACGGGATGGTATATGAAGGGGATGAAACGCATCGCGCTGGTGGCGCTTAGCGCCTGCGCGGCGCTGGCCTGTGCCGCCGGCGCGAACCCGAGCACAGCTCCGGAGTTCACCCACCGCGGTCCAGCGGAGTGGATCAATTCCGCACCGCTGACGCTCGCGGGCCTGCGGGGCAAGGTCGTGTTGGTGGAGTTCTGGGCCTTCGAGTGCGTGAATTGCCTCAATTCGAGGGCGTGGCTCGAGTCGGTGGCGCGAGACAAGGCCGCCGCCGGGCTCGTGGTCGTGGGGGTCCATACCCCGGAGCTGCGCGACGAGAGGTCGCCCGAGCGCGTGCGCCAGGCCGTCGCGCGCCTCGACATCCGCCATCCGGTGATGATGGATGGGGATTACTCCTACTGGGACGCCCTGCACAATCAATACTGGCCGGCGTTCTATCTCATCGGGCGCGACGGGCTGCTGTACGGCAGCGCGATCGGCGAGATGCACACGGGCGAGGAGTCTGCGAGGAGGATGGAGGCCGCCATCGAGCACCTGCTGCGGGCAAAAGCACCATGAAGATCACGCGGGTCTCGCAGCAGCGGGCATGAGCGCGGCGCCGTGAACGGTGTCGTCAGCGCGTTCCTCCTGACGTTCGCCGGACTGTTTCCCATCGTCAATCCGCTCGAGGCCGCTCCCTTCTTCCTAAGTCTCACTGCGAACCTGCCGGCCGCGGAGCGGCCGGTGCTGGCGCGCAAGGCGGCCGTCAACGGCTTCGCACTGCTGCTGGGATCGATGGCCCTCGGGCCCTGGCTGCTGGAGTTCTTCGGCATCGAGCTGCCGGTGGTGCGCATCGCGGGGGGATTGGTGGTGGCGGCCCTGGGCTGGAAGCTTCTGACACAGGAGGAGTGGTCGGACCACGCCGACTCGGCGGGCCTGCGGGGCGGCCCGGGAAAGAAGGTCGGCAGCTTCTACCCGCTCACCATGCCCCTCACGGTCGGTCCGGGCTCCATGTCGGTCGCGATCACGATCGGCAGCCGCAAGCCCGCCGGCATGCCGCAGCTGTCGCAGCTCGCCGAGCACGCGACCGGTGCGGTGCTGGGTGTGGTGGCGATCGCGGTCACCATTTATCTCGCCTACCGCTTCGCCGAGAACCTCGCCCGGCTTTTGGGCGCGACTGGGCTCGAAGTGCTGGTGCGGTTGTCGGCCTTCATCCTGATGTGCATCGGGATCGAGATCGTCTGGAACGGCTACAGCGCGCTCATCGGTGCGCACTGAGGGCTCAGGTCCGCGGCAGAGCTTAACTCTCGAGCAACGCCAGCACGGCGGCGCGGGCGGCCAGTGAATGCACCGGCAGCGCCAGCACGTCACCCGGCTGCGCCCACTCGAGTGCGCAGCGCACAGCCTCGATCTCGCTCATGCGCACCGGCAGTGCGGCTTCCGGCAACCCCGCGCGCACGAGTGCCGCGCGGATAATGCGCGGTACCTCGCCCGGCTCGCGGCCGCGCAGCTGCGCTTCGTTCTCCTTCACGACGACGAGCGCGGGGCGGAACTGCGCAGCGGCGCGCGCCAATTCCTCGAGCTCCGTGTCCTGGCGGTTGCCGGCATGCCCGAGCAGCAGGCCGAGGCGACCCGTGCCGCCGCGCAGGTGTTCGGCGACGGTCAGCAATCCTCGCAGGCCTTCGGGGTTGTGCGCATAGTCCACCAGCACTCGAACGCCGCCGCGCTCGAAGCGCATCATGCGTCCGACGTTGTCCGCGGCACTGGCCCCGAAGCGCGCAAAAACGGCCGCGAGGGTCGCGGGCGGCACCCCGAGCGCCGCCGCCGCGAGCGCCGCCCCCGCAAGGTTCGCGATGTTGTAGGTCGCACTGCCTTCGACGGTGAGCGGCATCGCGGCGATCGAACCGAGGTCCTCATCGGCGCCCGCGTGACTCAGGTAAAGGCGGCCGGCGCGCACGCCGCAGGTCGAGCCGCCGCGCGCGCGATGCTCGCGCAGCACGGGCAGATCCGCGTCGAGTGCGAACCAGCCGAGCGACGGGCAGCGGCCAAAGCGCTGCCTGAGAGTGCTCGCCTTGGCCACCAGCGGTGCATCATCGGCGTTCAGCACCAGCAGTCCGTCGGCGGTCACCACTGCCGCGACCGAGAGCTTCACGTCGACGAGTCCCGCAAGGTCGTCGATCCCGTATTCGCCGAAGTGATCGCGGCTGACATTGGTGACGAGCGCCACGTGTGCGTGCGACAGCGCGATCCCGCGGCGCAGGATGCCACCGCGCGCGGTTTCCACGATCGCGGCCTGTGCATGAGGCTCACGCATCACGCGGCGCGCGCCCGCGGGGCCGGAGTAGTCCCCGCTAGCCTCGACTTGCCCGTCGAGGAACACCCCGTCGGTGCAGCAGTACGCGGCGCGCCAGCCGTGGGCCCGGGCGCAGGCGCTGAGCAGGCGCACCGCGGTGGTCTTGCCGTTCGAGCCGGTCACCAGCGCCGTCGGAATGTCGCGCAGCTCCTCCCAGGGCACGTCGGCGACGTCCGGCAGGGCGGGAAGCTCGAAGTCGCGTGCGCCCTCGCCCGCGCCGAGCGTAAGCATGCTGTCGTCCAGAACGTGCGGCAGTCGGCGCGCGCGCGCCGCATCGAGCAGCGCCACGAGCTCAGGCCGCGCCTCGCGGGCGGCGAGGCGTTCAAAGCGCTCGAAGGCCGCGCGCTCATCGAGCACCGGCGCGATGATGGCCGAGGGGTCCGCGGCGTCCTCCAGCACCGACGCCGCCAACGCCGCTTCGAGTCCGCTCCAGCGATGCGGATCGCGCGCCAGCAGCGCCGCGCACAGCGCCCACTCGTTGACCTCCGTCGCCACGTACAGCTGATCGCAGGGAGCGGCGAGCGCGAGTGAGGCGCCGCCCGCATGCACCCGCGCCACCACGCCCGCCATACGCCACTTGAGGTGCGCGCGGGCACGCTCGGCGCGCCCTCGCCAGGCGCCGAGCAGCGCCTCATCGACCGCAATTCCCTCGGTTTCGAGCAGCGCGCCGCTGCCGGCGAAGAACAGGTTGGCGCCGGTGAGACGCCTGGAGGAGTCGAACGGCAGCGTGATCCCGGCGTTCAGTCTTCGGCCTCCGGCGCGACCCGCACACCGCGCTCGTCGCGGATCAGCCCCTCGAGGCTGAAGGCGGGAGCGACATCCTCACCCGCCGCAGGCACGCCTTCGGTCGCGGACGCCGCCTCGAGCGCGAACACCGGCACGGGTTGGGGCGCGGGCTGCGGCGTCTGCGATCCTGCCGGCTTGAACTTCGTGACCTGCTTCCAGGAGCGCACCAGCGTGTCGGCGAATATCAGGAGCAGGTCGCCAGCTTGCCCCATGTTCAGGGCAGCGGTGATTGCCTCCTGCTCATCCGGGATGAGCGAGATCGCGTTCTCACGGACACCCGCGGCGCGCAACGCCGCCGCCTGGATACGCGGCACCTCGTCCGGTGCGCGATCACGCAGGTTGTCGTCGCGGCGGCAGATGTAGTGATCGAAGCGGCCCGCGGCCGCACGGGCGATGGCCACCAGATCCTCGTCGCGCCGATCACCGGGACCTGCGAGCACCACGATGCGTCGGCCGGTGACGTCGAGGCGCTGCGCGAGTTCGGTCATCGCCGCAACCGCGTGCGCGTTGTGTCCGTAGTCGAACAGCACCTTGAACGGGTGTTCGTTGAACACGTTCATGCGGCCCGGCGCCTGGAAAAACGTCGAGTCGAAGGTGCGCAGGGCCTGGCGGATGGCGTCCAGCTTGATACCGAGCGAGAACGCCATCGCCGCGGCAAACATCGCGTTCTGCACGTTGTGCGTCGCGCGGCCCTCGAGAGTCGCCGGGATCAGGTGCGTCCACAGCAGCGGAATGTGGCCGTTGTGGTCGTAGAGCGTCATCATCTGCCCGTTCACGCCCGCTTCCAGCGCGCAGGCGCGCCCGCCGGCGCGAATGTGCTCGCGCACCAGGGCGTGCTGCGGGTTCATGGTGACATAGCAGATGTTTTTTGCTTCCGTGTAGCCGGACATCTTCAGCACCAGCGGATCATCGGCATTGAGCACCGCGCAGTCGGTGGCGACCTCGACCACGATGCGCTTCACTTCGGCGAGCTGCTCGAGCGTGTCGATGCCTTTCAGTCCCAGGTGATCGGGCTGCACGTTGAGCACCGCGCCGACGTTGACTTCGTTCACGCCCAATCCGGCGCGCAGCAACCCGCCGCGCGCGGTCTCGAGCACCGCGATGTCGATCTGCGGATCCGCGAGCACCATGCGCGCGGAAACCGGACCCGTCATGTCGCCGGACACGGTGCGCTGGCCGTCGATGTAGACGCCGTCGGTGGTGGTGAGTCCCGGGGTGAAACCGGCCATCTTGGTGATATGCGCCAGCATGCGCGCGGTAGTCGTCTTGCCGTTGGTGCCGGTGATGGCCGCAATCGGCACGCGCGAGGCCGCGCCCTGCGGGAACAGCATGTCGATCACCGGGGCCGCGACGTCGCGCGCACTGCCCTCGGAGGGTGCCACGTGCATGCGAAAACCCGGCGCGGCGTTGATCTCGCAGATGCCGCCACCGATCTTGCGATAGCTCTCGGTGATGTTCTTGCAGAGAAAGTCCACGCCGCCCACGTCGAGTCCAATGGCGCGCACGGCGCGCTCGGCCATCTCGCGGTTGTCGGGATGAATGACGTCGGTGACGTCGGTCGCGGTGCCGCCGGTGGACAGGTTCGCGGTCGAGCGCAGATACACCACCTGGCCCTTGGTCGGCACCGACTCGGCCGTGAGCCCCGCGCGCCCCAGCATCTTCTGCGCCTGCGCATCGAGCTCGAGCCGGGTGAGCACTTTCTCGTGCCCCACCCCGCGGCGCGGATCCTGGTTCACGATCTCGATCAGCTGCGCGACGCTGTGCTCGCCATCGCCCACCACGTGCCCGGGCGTGCGGCGCGTGGCGGCTACCAGCTCGCCGTTCACCACCAGCAGGCGATGATCGTCGCCTTCGAGAAATGTCTCGACGATCACCGAGCGCGAATGCTCGCGCGCCACGGTGAAGCCGTGCGCCACTTCCTCGTCGCTCGTCAGGCGGATGGAGATGCCACGCCCGTGGTTGCCGTTGTAGGGCTTGGTGACGACCGGAAAACCGATGCGCTGCGCGGCGCGTACCGCCTGCGTTTCGCTCTGCACCAGCTCCTGCTGCGGTACCGGCAGCCCCAGCCCGGCAAGGATCTTGTTGGTTTCCTCCTTGTCGCTGGCGAGCTCGACGGAGATATGCGGGGTGCGGCCGGTGACGGTCGCCTGGATGCGCTGCTGGTACTTGCCGTGGCCGAGCTGAACGAGTGACTGCTCGTTCAGGCGCAGCCACGGGATCCCGCGGTGCTCGGCGGCGCGCACCAGCGAGGCGGTCGAGGGCCCGAGCGCCCGTCGCTGCGCGAAGCGGATGAACTGATCACGCGCCGCGGGAAAATTCCAGCCCTCGGGCACGCTGCCCGCCGGGCGCACCGAGTCCGGCAGCAGCGAGCACAACAGGCGCAGCCCGAGCTCGCCGGCCGCGATGCCCTCATCGCGCTGTGCGTACTCGTAGACGACCGTATATACACCAGGGGAAGCGGCGCTGCGCGTCTTGCCGAAGGTGACCGTCTCGCCCGCGATGTTCTGCAGCTCGATCGCCACGTGCTCGAGCACGTGCCCGAGCCAGGTGCCCTCGCCCTCGCGCATGCGGCGAAAAAAGCCGCCGGGCTCGCGGTACGAGCAGCCGTGCTCGGCAAGCCCCGGGAGCGCCGCACTCAACGCCTCGACGAAGGCGCTTCCCAGGCGCCCGGTGGGCCAGGCTTCCAGGGCACCCAGGTCGAGCTCCAGGCGGATGACCGGGAAGTGCGCGTACAGCGACGGGCCGACATAGACCGAACGATCGAGAATGCGCATGGGTGTTGCTCGGAAAATCGTAGTAATTGTTCAAGGCAACTTGCCGCGCGTGACTTACCTGTCAATCACTCCTGGGACGTATTCAGCGCACCCGCTGTGGCGATGCGGCTGTGCAGGTTGAAGGTCGCGCCCGCAACCAGCACGTGCAGCCGCAGCCCCAACATGCAAACCGGCTGGCCGTCGCCGACCGTGCCGATGGATGAGTAGCTGACGTCCGCGCCATCGACGATGGTTACCCCGCCGCTACCCTCGACCTCGAGGGTCTCGTCGGGCCCGATGAACGCCGCAGTGTCCTCATCCAGACCGATACCGACCGCGAACGGGTTGTAAGCGAGCGCGGTCAGCAGGCGCCCGAAACGGTCGCGCTGGCGGAAATGCTGGTCGATGATGAATCGGTTCGTGAGACCCAGACCCGGCGCGAGCCGCACGCTGCCGGCGATCATGGACGAGCCCTCATCTCCCGAGGCGATCATGTGCTCGCTGAGGATGCTGGCGCCCGCACTGGTGCCGCCGACGGTGACGCCGCGCGCGTTACGCAGACGAATGAGCTTCGCGACCGGCGTGCCGCCCAGCAGCGTCGTGAGCCGCAGCTGGTTGCCGCCGGTGAAGAAGATGCCGCTCGCCTCCTCGATGCGCTTGAGCCGCCCCTGCTCCTGGCAGTCGCGGCGCGTATCGAAATCCATGACGGTCACGCGCGCCGCGCCGATGTCCTTGAACACCTGCTCGTAGCGCGCGCCGGTCTCGTGCATGCGGCTGGCGGTGGGGATGACGACGATGTCGGCTCCATCACCGCCCGAAGCGCGCACGAAGCGCTCGAGGATGCGGCGGTCGTTTTCCTTATTCTCGGCACCACCGATCGGAACGATCCAACCGCGCGTCTGGCCGTCGGGAACTTTGCTGGGCATCCGTGACACCTTATCTAATGCTCCAGGTCCCGAAGGTATCACGGCCGGCAGGCGTCCCGGGAGGGCACTCCCCGCAGAACGATGACGCTATGGCCTGCGCCGCCCTGCGTAAATTGCTGTTGTGCTCAGGCCCGCTCGCGCATGAACTGCGCCAGGCTCTGCAGGATCTGCCGCAACGCGCTGCGCGAGGCGCGTACCCCAGCGTCCGGCGCTCGCGCCCACGACGGCGAGGGGCTTGCCGACCAGCACCTCTCCTGACAACGGGCGTGATTAGTCAATCGATCGCGT
>DASWUP010000324.1:0-2549 GCA_036401635.1 Steroidobacteraceae bacterium | reverse complement strand
TTGGCAGGCCGAAGCCGGGGGCGCGGCGTCCCGCTGGGTCGCGCAGGACGAGGAGAGGCGACGCAAGGCAAAAGCCTTCGGCCCGCCGGCTGCCAGCGCGATGTTCGCGCCGGCGCCGCGCCGCGAGCCGGGCCTGGCCTGGAACTACGCACGCACGCACCGCGTCGAGGCCCTTGCGGGCGGGGTGACGGTCTTCAATCTCAATGACCACTGCTCGATCGCGCTTCTCTGGGTCGTGCCTTTCTTTGGGTGCAGGCTGGGGAAGATCCCGACGCGGGGCGACCTGTTCGACCATATGCACGATGCGCCGCAGCCCGGGGACTGAAGGAACTGATCTTTGGAACTGAACCGCGGTGCGCGTAGTCTACGGCTCGCGTAGCGGAGCGCACACGATGCGACGCAAGGCGTTCTTTCAGGGAATTGTCGTGGCCTGCGCGGCCACAGCGGCGATCGCAGGCTATGACATGGTCTATGGGGATGCCTCGGCGCTCGCGCACCTGCAGGCCACGAACCCGAATCACTATGTACAAGTGCGGTGCATCCTCGCCACGGCAAACTACCTGTGCCGTCCGCGCGCTCGGACACCTACCTTGCCATGACCTTGGGCGCCCAGGACCTGTCGTGCGGCCGCATGCTGCTCAACACCAGCAACCCGCCGCAGTGGGAGATCCGCTTCAGGCTGGATGACATGCGCTACGGTGCCTCCGTGGTCATCACTGATGATCCCCCGCGGCTGATTCCGGCGCGCTAGGCGCGACAACCCGTGACCGACGGGCAGGATCTGGCGGCGAGCGTGCGAGGCGCTCTGATCGGCGCCGGCGCCGTCCGTGAAGTCAAAATGTTTGGCGGGATCGGCTTCATGCTGAACGGCCATCTGATCGTAGGCGCGTCCAGGCGCGGCCTGCTGGTGCGCGTTGGCAGAGACCGTCAAGCCGAAGCGCTGGGGAAGCCCGGCGCGCGGCCCATGGTGATGAGAGGCAGAACGATGGAGGGATACGTGTACGTCGATCCGCCGGCTCTGAACGAGCGCAGCGTGCGCAGTTGGTTACGGCTCGCGCTTCCCTACGTGCAGACGCTGCCGCCCAAGTCCGCGCCTCGCAGGCGGGCGCGAGCCAAGAGCCGCGCGCGCGCGAAATAGCGGCGCTGACGCGCACCGGCCGCACGCCGCACCCGCCCGATACCGACATGTCCGCGCTCGCCATTCCGCCGCTCGCCCTGTACGTGCACTTTCCGTGGTGCGTGCGCAAGTGCCCGTACTGCGATTTCAACTCCTACACCCTGAACGGCGAGCTCGCGCAAGGACCGTACGTGCAGCGCCTGTTGCGCGATCTGCAGGCGCAGGCGCCGCAGGTCGCCGGGCGCGAAGTGCGCAGCATATTTCTGGGCGGCGGCACGCCGAGCCTGTTTTCACCGCACGCGATCGGCGAGTTGCTGGCCGGGGCGCGGCGACAGCTCAGCCTCGCCGGCGACCTCGAGGTGACCCTCGAAGCGAACCCGGGCGCCATCGAACGCGGCGCGTTTAGCGAATACCGCTCGGCCGGGGTGACGCGCGTGTCGCTCGGCGCGCAGAGCTTCGATCAGCAGCGGCTCAGCGCCCTGGGGCGCATTCATTCGCCCGCGGAGACGCGCCGCGCCGCGGCGGAACTGCACGCCGCGGACCTCGGCAACTTCAATCTCGATCTCATGTACGCGCTGCCCGGACAGGACGTCGCCGCCGCGTTGCGCGACGTAACGCAAGCTCTCGCGCTCGCGCCGGCGCACGTCTCGCACTACCAGCTCACGCTCGAGCCGGGGACGGTATTTGCCGCGCGCCCGCCGGCTCTGCCCGACGATGACGCGGCGGCGGCGATGCTCGCCGCCTGCGCCGCGCGCCTGCAGGAGGCGGGGTTTGCGCAATACGAGGTGTCTGCCTACGCGCGCGCCGGCCGGCAATGCCGCCACAACCTCAACTACTGGAGCTTCGGCGACTATCTCGGCATCGGTGCCGGCGCGCACGGCAAGCTGACGTTCCCGGAACGTTCGCAGATCGTGCGCACGACACAGCCCCGCGAGCCGCGCCGCTATCTCGCCTCCTTGGGGGCTGAACTGCCGCACCGGGTGATTCCCGCGCGCGAGCTGCCGTTCGAATTCATGCTGAACGCGCTGCGCCTCACCGGCGGATTCGAGGCGGCCACGTTCCCCGAGCGCACCGGGCTCGACTGGCAGGAGATTGCGGCGCCGATGGATACTGCGATCGCCCGGGGCCTGCTGCTACCCACCGCGACGGGGTATCGGCCGAGCGCCCTGGGGCTGCGATTCCTGAACGACGTGCTGCTCGAATTCATGCCGGAAAGCCCGGAAATGCCTGGTGCTTCTGCGTTGTCAATCGGCGTCTCCGAAACGGGCAACTCCTGAGCCTTATTCACAGGCCCTGGGGACGTTGCCGGAGAATGAGCGAATTAGCGGGTAAACCCGCCAAGCCGCTGGACAAGATATCCGTAACTCATTGAGGCAACAGGTTAAAAAGAGATGCTCATTTTTTGATCAAGGTAACAAATATGCAATCTGAC
>DASWUP010000323.1:0-25599 GCA_036401635.1 Steroidobacteraceae bacterium | reverse complement strand
GGGGATTCGGCTGTCCCTGGTCATCAACGTGGGCACGGCGACGATCGGCTCCACGGTGGCCGCCAAGGGACTGGGCGAGGTGATCATCGCCGGGCTTCTGTCGAACAACAACGCCTTCATCCTGCAGGGGGGACTCGTGACGGGCCTGATGGCGGTCCTGCTCTATGACGGGCTGGCGGGGCTCGAGCGACGGCTCTGCAGAAACGTCCGCATCGAATGAGATCCGCTTCGCGGAAGCGCAAGCCTCGGCGGCGCCGGGGGACGACTTTAGATAGAATCAGGCGGCTGTTTTCCGACGCACGCTAGCGGCAGATAGACCCTGCTCCCCGACTTTCGTGCCACCGGAAGGGGATTTTGTCGGATGACGCCACACCAGTTCAGCATAACGCCCGGTGATCCGGGTGCGTCCCGCGTGAGCGCGGCGCGCGGCAGCCGCGTGTCGGTGGAGGTGCCGACGCTGCTGCTCATCCTGGCCGACTATGGCGCATGGCTCGCGATCACCTTGGCCTACGGCCGCTGGCCGCTGGCAATCGTCGCGCCCGTCACCGCGGTGCTGATCACGCTGCACGCCTCGCTGCAGCACGAAATCGTACATGGTCACCCGACCCGCTGGATCCGCATCAACCGACTGCTCGCCATCGTGCCGCTGTCATTGTGGCTGCCGTATGAGCGCTATCGGACTCATCATCGCGTGCACCACATCGACGAGCGACTCACCGACCCGCTCGATGACCCCGAGTCCTACTACTGGACCCCGGAGGATTGGGCGCGGCTCAAGCCCGTCACCCGTGTGTTCGTGCAGCTCCAGCAGACGCTCGCCGGGCGGGTCATCATCGGTTCCTTCTGGTCCATCGGCAGGTTTCTGCATGGCGAATTCCGCCCCTTGATCCGCAACCAGGACCGAGCGCGGGCGGTCTGGCTCGAGCACCTGCTGTGGTGCATCCCGGTGATTCTGTGGGTGAGGGTCGTCTGCGGCATGCCGTTGTGGATTTACCTGCTCGCGATGGTGATCCCCGGCAACGGCATTGTGCTGATCCGCTCTTTTGCCGAACATCGCGCACGTCCGGAGGCGCGCGAGCGGATCGCAATCGTCGAGCGCTCGTGGATCTTAGGTCCGCTCTTTCTCTTCAACAATCTGCACTCGCTGCACCATGAGACGCCGCTGATCCCGTGGTACGAGTACCCCGCCCGCTATCGCCTCATTCGCGATCGCCTGATCGCGGAGAACGGCGGGCTGGTCTATCGCACCTACTTCGATGTGGCGCGCCGCTTCCTGTTTCGACCGCACGATGCGCCGCAGCACCCGACCGGTCGGGTGCCTGTCCGGGCCGCCTGAGCGCCCCCGAATGGATCAGGCCGGCCGCTCGAACCCTGCGGCCTTCGCTTCCCCGTCCCACTCCGCAAGCGGCGCGAACGACGCCTCGGTCGCTTCCGCAAAGCCCTCTAGCAGCAGCAGATCGGCGAATGGACCGAACCAGGGCCGTTTCGCCGCGCTCGTGAACGCTGCGCGCAGCCGCGTCACCATGTCCGCCGGAGCGGCGGCAGCGGCGACGAACGCGGGCATCGGTGTCAGGGCGGTCGATGTCAGCACCCGAATGCCCGCCGTGAGGTGCGGCGCGTGACGGGCGATCAGCATGTGCCAGTAGGCATCGAGCGGTCCGACGTCGATGCGCCGCTCGCGGACGCTGTCAAGGATGTTGCGCGCGGTCACGAGGTTCCCGACCATCTCCGAGTACAGCGCCGGCCGCTCCGGCCTCCGGTAGGCGAGCAGGTGGTGCCTGAAGGCGTTGAATCCGGACTGCGAGTGCTCGACCGTCCAGCCGGCGCGAGCGCCGAAGGTGTCCTCGAGCGTAAGGTAAGGGGCGTCCTGCCGCACGATCAGGTCTGAGCGATAGACGGCGCGATGAGCCGCCCACTCGGCGCGGGGGATGGGAGCTGCGATCGGCATCACCGGTGCGAGCTTCAGCGCGATCGGGTAGCCGCACATGAACACCGATCCCAGATCGCCTCGCGACCAAAGTTCCTCGAGTGGCTGCGGCGCCGGATAGCGGACATAGGTGAGCGCCGCCCCCGCCTCCCGCGTGATGTGCTCGAGGAGCGTGCGCCAAGCCGCCTCGACCGCGGGGGTCACCGCATACATGCGGGCGTTCATGATCCATTCGGTCACGCGGGTACCTAGCCCCGAAGTTCACTGGTCCTGCGAGCCACGTAAGCGCCGATGGCTTCTTTGACTGCCGGCTCGAGCGGGGGTGGCACGTAGGCGGCGAGCATCTTTTTCCAGATCCCGGTGGCCCGCTCGGTCGCATTGCGGGCGCCGGCATCCCTCCAGTTCTCGAAGTTCGACCAGTCGGAGAGCAGCGGCCGATAGAACGCGGACTCGTAGCGGGCGAGCGTGTGCGATGAGCCGAAGAAATGCCCGCCCACCGCGACGTCCTTGATGGCGTCGACCGCGAGGTCGTCGTCGCTGAAAGTGACCGGCTTGAGGAACTCGGCCCAGTTGCGCAGCAATTCGGCGTCGACGACGATTTTCTCGAGCGAAGCCGACAATCCGCCTTCCAGCCAGCCGGCCGCATGGTTGATCAGGTGGCTGTGACTCAAGATCGCCGCCTGCAGCGAAAACGCGGTCTCGTACGTGGACTGCGCGTCCACGACGGGTGAGGCGTTCACCGCGCTCGTGCGCACCGGGATTTTGAGGCGGCGTCCGATCTGTGCGCTGGCGAGTACCGCATTGACGTACTCCGGCGTGCCGAACGCGGGCGAGCCGGTGCGCATGTCGACGTTGGAGGTGAAGCCCCCGATCACGCACGGCGTGCCGGGGCGCAGCATCTGACACAGTGCGACGATGGCTAAGGCTTCGGCGGTCTGCTGCGCCAAGGCGCCGGCCAGCGTGACCGGCGCCATGGCCCCCATCAGCGTAAAGGGTGTTATGACCACGCATTGGCCGTGGCGGGCCATTACCATGATGTTGTCGAGAATCTCCTCGTCGACCCGGCGCGGTGAATTGACGTTGGTCACCGTCATCAGCGTCGGACGCGAGGCCAAATCCTCGCTGCTGCAGCCGTGTTCGATGGCCGACATGGCGATCGCATCTCGCGCCTGTACGCCGCCGATGCCGCGCGCCGCCCACACGATATCCGCGCACTCGATGTGGGCCTGATAGGTCGCGAGATGCCGGACCGTCACCGGCACGTCGACCGGCTCGACTACGATGCCGCCCTGCCAGTGCAGGATACCGAGCGCGTGGGTAAGCCTGAGGATGTTGCGGAACCCCTCGATATCGCCGTAGCGACGTCCACCCTCGAGATCGCTGATGTTCGGCGCGCCGTTGACGGGTCCGAAATTCACCACGTTGTCGCCGACGTGCAGGTGCCGGGCGGGATTGCGGGCATGAAGCACGAAGCGCTCGGGCGCATGGGCCAGGTGCGCCTCGACGATGTCGCGCCCCAGGCACACCATCTGCGTCGCCTCCTCTACCCGCGCGCCTGCACGCCGGTAAACCTCGCGTGCCGCGGCGCTGCGGATCTCGAGTCCCGCCTCTTCGAGAACCCGGAAGGCCGCGGCCAGAATGCGTTCGACCTGCTCGGCGGTCAGAATTTCCAGCGGCGCCCAGCGATTCGTAAGCCGCGGCAAGGGCGCGAGCGAGGGACCTGTGGAGCGGTGGGCGCGCCCGCCGCCGCGTCGTCGGGACGTTGCCGGAACTTCGGTCATGGCTTGGCCTTGCGAGGTCGGGTGGGACTTCGCCGATACTGCTGAACTACGATCACAACGTGTTCGATACGCAGATCCTGAGCAGTTGCCGACTCCGATTGCACTGCCAGCATCATTAGCACCGAGGTTCAACCCGGGCCGCGGTGCAAGCTTGTCCCTTACAGAGATTCCAGGAAGTCGACAAGCGCTTCCTGATCTGCATGGCTAAGCCTCTCAAAGCGCTTGGTCACGTCGGCAGCTTCGCCGCGGTGGCGAACGATGGCATCGCGGAGGGTCTGTGACGCACCATCATGCATCAGCATCGGATGCGTGCGCACGCCCCAGAGTGGAGCCGTGCGCATTCTGTTGGCACTCGATTGACAGGCCTCAAACGAAAAGTTCTTCCATTTGACCTGGTACATGTGCTTACCGTAGTGCTCGTCGGTGGCGATGACGATGCCATCCCCGGTGCCAACGTCGTGCAGCAGGAAGTCGCTGTAGGGATGAAACGTCTTGTTGCCGAGTGCATCCGGAATGGTGAATTTCCCGCCATTTACCGGCGTGCCCGCGGGTGCCGTGGTCAGCGTCTGCACATGACAGATGCCACAGCCAATCTTGGCGAACAGCGCCTCGCCTTTTTTGGCTGCGGCGCTGGCCGCCTGGCGCGCATCGCGCGCCGGAGCCTTGGTGGCGCGCAGGAAACGCGCGAAACGATCGATGTCGGTGAGGCCGTCGTGACCGGGTTTGTCGTTCGGTTCGGCCACGGTGTTGCACAGGTTGGTCACTTCGTCGGGAAACAGCGCATTCGTGATCCCAATTTCATTCAGGTAAGCGTCGCCCGAGAATGACAGGAGGCTGGCGTGCTGGTTCTTCCAGCCGAAGCGCCCCACCCGGGTCGCGCCCGGAGCCTCAAGGATGGGTACGTACAGGATCAGCCCACAGATCTTGCCGCGGTCGTTCTTACACTGTCGCCTGGAAATGTCGATCAGGGTCGCATCGTCAAGCGCCTCGATGAATCCGTCCCCCAGCAGGTTCACTGAAATGCGGAAGGTGCGGATCGTTTCCGAGTCCGGCACGCGCTCTTGAGAGTCGGTGGAGGGGAAAGCGGCGTTGGGACAGATGGCGCGTTGGTTTACCAGCGAGCGCCCCTTGATGATCTCCGCGCCGCCGTTGATCGGAATTTCCGGATTCTGGAAGCCGCCGTCCCGCCCCTTGTGGCCGACGCGCAGTTCCAGGACCTGACTGGGGCCGCCACTCACCGGATTCTGGTGACACTCGCGGCAGGACTGCGCGTTGTAGAGCGGACCGAGGCCATCGGCGATCGCTTCGAATTGGTCAAATGAGCCCTGGTCCGCCAGGTGGGTCGGATCATCGGTGACTCCGTTGCTCTTGTTGTCGAAGCCGGTGGGCGCCTGTGTCGGCTGCGCAGCCGGCTTGGAATCTGCCGTCGATGGTGCGGAGGTTGGGCGCGGACCCGCCAAACACGATGTGGCGCAGAGGCTGATGCAACAAACAGCAACCCCCATCAAGGTCTTCATGGCTCTCTCCGGGGCAAGTTTCCCGCCGCAAATCTAAGCTTGTTCCGGCGAAACGGCAAACCGGTAGGAGTAAGCTTGCAACCGCGAGGCACTATGGGGAGCAGCATCATGTTGGCACGATCCGTCCTGATCATTGCCATGCTTGGCGCGGCTTTGCCCGGCGCCGCGCCGATTCAGGCGCAACAGACACCCCCGGCGAGTCCGCTGGATGCGGTGCCGGACAAGATGCCGTTCGACATCCCCTATGGCACACCAATATCGCTCGATCGTGCCGAGGCTGCCATTGCCGCCACTGTCGCGGAAGCGAAGAAGCATGATTGGAAGTTGAACGTTGCGGTGGTCGACTCGGGCGGCAACCTGATCGCCTTCCAGCGCATGGACGGAGCGCAGCTTGCCTCAATCCAGATCGCGGAGCACAAGGCGCGAACTGCGGTGACATTCCGTCGCGAAACCAAAGCGTTCGAGAACGCCATTCAGCAAAGCAGTTTCAACTACATCATGACGCTCGATGGAGTCATTGCTTCGCGTGGGGGTCTGCCTCTGGTACAGGGTGGCAGGCTCATTGGCGCGATCGGGTGCTCTGGCGGTACAGGCTCACAAGACGAGGTAGCCTGCAAGGTCGGCGCCGCGACCATAAAGTAGCCACAGGGGTAGACGCCTGAAGGCACAGACTTCAGCCGTCCAGCCAACCGACGGGAGCTCCGTCTCGGAAAAACCCGCCAGTCGGACCAACGGCAGCGCACGCCGAGATACACAACGAAGCCCTGGGACACTGGCGCGAAACCTCGAGTCCCAGTCCTCGATTGGCGCCGGTGACAAGTGCCACGCGGGAAGTTCTGGCCATCATGCGTAGCTAACTGCGGAGGAAACGCCGGTGGATCGACGACTAGGTGTTCTCGCCCACCGCTAACTCTTTGGGACCGAAGCTAACCCCGCATCCCCCGATACCGCAGTAGCCGTTAGGATTCTTCGCCAGGTACTGCTGGTGATAGTCCTCCGCGTAGAAAAACTCCGGCGTATCGCGGATCTGCGAGGTGATCGTACCGCGCCCGGCCGCCGTGAGGCGCGCCTGGTACGCGCGCTGTGAGGCTTGCGCAGCCTCGCGCTGCTCCTTATCCGACGCGTAGATCACCGAGCGGTATTGGGTGCCGACGTCGTTCCCCTGCCGCATGCCTTGCGTAGGATCGTGCGACTCCCAGAACGCCTTCAGCAGATCCTCGTAATCTATCTTCTGCGGGTCGTAGATCACGCGCACGACTTCCGCATGGCCGGTCGCGCCAGTGCAGACTTCCTCGTACGTGGGATGGGGAGTGAAACCGCCTGCGTAGCCCACCGCCGTCGAGTACACGCCCGCGAGTTGCCAGAAGAGCTGTTCCGCACCCCAGAAGCAGCCCAAACCGAAAACCGCCTCCCGCATACCGGCCGGGAACGGCGGCTGAATGCGACGGCCATTCACGAAATGCGTCTCCGGCACCTTGAGCGGCGTGCTGCGTCCGGGCAATGCAGCTTCCTTTGTCGGCATCGTTGATTTCTTTCGGAACAGCGTCATGGCGCAAGCCTCCTGCTTAAGGGGCATCTCAGTGTGAGGACGGACGTCGAATGACTCAAGCCCCGAGTCGTTCGGCTTGCGGCCCCACTGCACCGCACCTTAAGCTTTCGCGCGCATGGGCATCAGCCAACCACAGAATCTACGCACCCCGCCGATCGAGAAGCTGCGCCCCTATGGGATCCGCGTGAGCCTTCCGATCGGGGATCCGTTCCGCAAGCTCCTCGGACCCGAGTGGCAGCAGCAGCACTGGTATCCGACGCCGGCAGAGCGTGACGCGGCACTCGCCGACATGAGCCGGCGGCATGAGTACTCGCGCGCCGGTGACAAGCCCGCGCTCGTGTTCCAGAAGATCGAAAAGCTCGCCGAGAGCCGCGGGCTGTAGGTGACGACATGGCCAACCCCGCAGACTATCCCTACGCCACGTATCTGGATGTCAAGTTCGCTCCGTTGAGCGTCGTTGACGTGCCGGCGCTCGTGGCCCAGTGCAAGGACCGCTGGTACAACCAGACTCTCTGCAAAGTAAACGACTCGGTCATCCGGCTCGGCGTCATGCAGGGCGAATACCACTGGCACAAGCACGACCATGACGATGAGTTCTTCTTCGTCCTCGAGGGTCACTTCATTGTCGACCTGGAGGACCGAACAATCGATCTGCAGCCGCTGGAGGGTTTTGTCGTGCCCAAGGGCGTGGTTCACCGCACCCGTGCGCCCGAGCGCGCGGTCATTCTGATGGCGGAGACCTCCGCCATCATTCCGACCGGTGATGGGTGAGGAGCGAGGCGGGCCTGCTCGTACGCTCGCTGCGCGGCGGCGCCTGCCTCGAGCCCTCAGCTTGCCTCGAGCCCTTAGAACGTGCGCCCGAGGAACAGATAGAACGCCTGGTTGCCGTGCTCGTCGAAGCCGGTGGCGAGATACACCGGACCTAAGAACGTGTCCATTCCCAGAAACAGGCTCGCGTCCTTCTGCGTGTTGCCGAATCGCGCGTCACTGCGCTTCTGCCACACGTTGCCCGCCTCGAGCGACATGCCAAGGTAGGTCGGCACGTCGAGGTACCCGGGTCCCCCGCGGCCGATCTGCCGGTAGTACAACACGCGGGCAATGCCGAAATTCGCACCCGTGAGCGAATTTGCCCGAAGACCCGAGAGGTTGAGAAAGCCCCCGAGCGGAAACAACAGGTTGATGTCGGTGAGCTTCGCCTGCAGGGTCATGCCTCCGGAAGCCGAGAACGCCAGCGTGTCGCGCCCGAACCGGTGAGCGCCGAGATAGTTGAGCGTCACCTGGTCGGAGGTCGGCTGCGCACCGGACACGTTGCGCTCGCCCTGCCACTGCAGCGTCGCCCGCTGGCCGCGGTGCGGGAAGTTGACGTCGTCGAGCCGATCGTAAGTGAAGCGCACGAAGTAGTCGCGCGTGTTGAAGGGCGCGAAGTTCTGCTGCGGCAGATTCGGATCCGACGGGTCACCGATCTTAAGATGGAAGTGACCCTGTTCGCGCTGCACGCCGGTGCGGATCTCTCCCCAGTTGCCGAACTGCCGTCCGAAATCCAGTCCGAAATTGAGGGTACGCACGCGATACTCCGCCAGCAGCTTCTGATCCTGCAGGACGTTCACGTCGCGCGACCTGGTCGCCCCGTGCGGCATCACAAACCATCCGGAAAACCGTGCCAACGGCAGGAACAGTTCGGTCGAAAGCTCGGAGATGTTGCCGACCTGCAGGTCAGTGACCCACTCGCCCGCATTGCGGGTGATATCCGCCATCACAAAGCGCACGGCGGCGTTGTAAGTCGAGTTGCCCTGGAAGTCATCCTGCAGGCTGAGCCCGAAACGCAGGTAGTTCGGACCCTGGGCACTCGGGCGTGCATCGAGCGTCAGTCCGTAGCGGCTCCGGTCCCCGACCACATGGTAGTCGAGCGTATCGAGGCCGCCACGCCCATAGAGCGCGGTCACGCGGCGCGCGACGGCATCCGGATCGAGCGGCTTGCCGGTCAGGTCGTCGAACAGACCGTCGGCGGCGGGGCCGTAGCGCTCCGATCCCGGGTCCACCCGCACGAAGTCGATGCGCGGCGGCGGAACGCGTGACCCCTCACGACGCTGCACGTAGCGCTGCATGTCCTGCTCGCTCACGCTGAGCGCCGCCAGCTGCTCGGCCTTGGCGCGCGTCGCGGTCTCGCCGACGCCGATCGCGCGCGCGACGATGCCGAAATCGAATGACGAGGCGTCGCCGAGCGCCGGCTGAATGAGAATGTCCTGCGCGGTCAGCGTGGCGAGCTGCGCCTGGGCGTTGCGCCCGATGAGAATCGCCAGCATCTGGCTGGAGATCACCGGGGCGCTGCTCAGCTGCCGGCGCGACAGCAGCGGGAAGCCGACATCCACCACTATGACGACGTCCACTCCCATGGCGCGCGCAATGTCGACCGGGACATTGTCGGTAATGCCACCGTCGACCAGCAGATGCCCCTCGCGCTCCACCGGCGCAAATACCCCGGGCGCCGACAGGCTCGCGCGCATCGCGCTGGTCAAATCGCCCGAGCCCATCACCACCGTCTCGCCGCTCACGAGGTCGGTGGCCACGGCGCGAAATGGCGTCGGCAGCTCGTCGAAGTTGCTGGTGCGCACCACCGGCAGGGTCAGCCGTCGTAACATCTGCGTGAGGCTCTGCCCCTGGATCAATCCCTTCGGGAGCAGGATGCGGCCGCCATGTACACCGAGCGGAAACTTCACCAGGAAGCTCTCATCCTCCTGCTTGCGCCGCAGCGTCAGATCCTCGCGCGGTGGCCGGTCGTGGAACGCATCCTGCCAGTTGATCGAAGTCATGATCTTCTCGATGTCGCGCGCCGAGAGGCCGCTCGCATACAGGCCGCCGACGACCGCGCCCATGCTGGTACCGGCGATCGCGTCGATCGGGATGCGCATCTGCTCGAGAATCTTCACAACTCCGATATGCGCCGCGCCGCGCGCGCCACCGCCGGAGAGTACCAGCCCAACACGGGGCCGGTGGGCAGTGGCCGGCGCCGCGCCTGGCTGAGCGGCGGAACTCTGAGCGTTCGTGATGACGGGGGCCGCGAGCCACTGAACTGCGAGAATGAGACTCAGTACCCCGAGACGGGGCGTAGCCGCCCGTGTTGAACTCACGTTGCGAAGAATACCAGCATGCGGGCGCAGGTGCGCTTGGGCTCGCGGACGGCGCGCGCCATCGCGGATAATGCCCGCCATGAAGCGATCTTGCGGTGTCACCGGCATGCGTGCGGCGCGCAGGCTGTGCTTCGTGGCGGTGGTGTGTGGCGGGGCTGCCGCGCGCGCACAGTCGCCGGATGCAAGCGACTGGGGCTACTACGGCGGTGATGCGTTCGGCCAGCGTTTCTCGAGCCTCGCTGAGATCAACCGCAGCAATGTCTCGCACCTGTCGGTCGCCTGGACCTATCGCACCGGTGAGCTGGGTGCGGGGCTGGCGCGCGCCGGCAAGCTGACCTTTGAAGCGACCCCGGTGCTCGCGTTCGGTCTTTTGTACGTCGAGACCGGCACGAACATCGTGATCGCACTCGATCCGGAGTCCGGAGGTGCGCGCTGGCGCTTCGATCCGCGCATCGATCGCGCGCGGCGCTACGCCGAAGCGAGCTCCCGCGGCGTGAGTGTTTGGGAGAGCAGCGACGCGCGACAGCCCGGCCCGTGCCGGCGGCGGGTGTTCACCGGCACCCTCGACGCACGCCTGCTGGCGCTCGATGCCGAGACCGGTCGCCCGTGCGCGGACTTCGGCGATCGCGGCCAGGTGGATCTGACGCGCGGTGTGCGCATTCGCGATCCGGGCGCCTACCTGGTCACCTCCCCGCCAGCGGTCTTCGGCAATGCTGTGATCGTCGGCTCCGCGATCGGCGACAACCGCGCGACCGACGTGGAGCGCGGAGTCATCCGCGCCTACGACGCTCATAGCGGCGCGCAGCTGTGGTCTTTCGATCCGCTGCCCGATTCCCCCGCACACCCGGCGGCGTCCGACTGGAACCTCGCGCAGGCCGCGGGCACGGGCGCCGGCAACGCCTGGGGAGTGATGTCGGTCGATGAGGAGCATGGGCTGGTGCTGGTTCCAACCGGCTCGGCGAGCCCCGACTTCTACGGCGGCATGCGCTTGGGCAGCAATCGCTTCGCCGACTCGCTGCTGGCGCTCGATGCCCGCAGCGGCAGGCTCGTGTGGCAGCAACAACTCATCCACCACGACCTGTGGGATTACGACGTCGCGGCACAGCCGGTGCTGGGGGACATCGAGGTGCAGGGAGTACCGGTACCGGCGGTCATCCAGGCGACCAAGACCGGCATGTTGTACGTCTTCGAGCGCACCCGCGGGCAGCCGCTGTTGCCGATCACCGAGAAAGCGGTGCCCGCGAGCCACGTTCCGGGCGAGCAGGCGTGGCCCACGCAGCCGTTTTCGTCGCTGCCCGCGCTTAGTCCCCAGGGGCCGGTGCAACCCGATGATGCCTGGGGCCTCACGTTCTGGGATCGCAGCAAGTGCCGCGACCTCATCGCCTCGCTGCGCAACGAGGGCGCTTTCACTCCACCGGACACGCACGGCACGCTCCTGTCACCCGGCTACAGCGGCGGTGTGAACTGGGGCGGCATGGTGTTCGACGAGCAGCGCGCGCGAGTCATCGCCGCCGTCAATCATCTGCCGATGGTGGTTACCCTGATCTCACCGCAGGACTTCGAGCGTGACGCGCGCTCGAACCGCTTTCCGCATTCCGAGTTCGCCCGCCAGGCGGGCACGCCCTATGCCATGCGCCGCGAGCCGCTGCTCTCGCCCTGGCACCTGCCGTGCACCGCGCCGCCCTGGGGTACCCTGGTGAGCGTCGATCTGCGCCATCGCCGCATCGTCTGGCAAGTGCCGCTCGGCTCGACCGCGGGGCTTACGCCGTGGTTCGTGCCGTCACGCGATTTCGGCATGCCCAACATGGGCGGACCGATTGCGACCGACGGCAACCTGGTGTTTGTCGCAGCGGCCACGGATAGCTACCTGCGCGCCTTCGACATCGAGACCGGACGCGAGCTGTGGAAGTACAAGCTGCCCGCGGGCGGTCAGGCCACGCCCATGACCTACCGCGCGGGACACAACCAGCGTCAATATCTCGTCATCAGCGCCGGTGGCCACGGCCCACTCGGCACGCCGCGCGGTGACTACGTCATCGCCTTCGCGCTGCCGCCCGGCCCGGCGGCGCGGCCCTAGATTGCGGAGAAAAGGGAATGTTGCTGCTGATTCTGTCGATCATCGTCCAGGTGGCACTCATCATCCACGTCGTCAAGAGCGGCCGGAACCAGATCTGGATCTGGGTGCTCGCGCTGCTTTCGCTGCCGGGAGCGGTTGCCTACATCGCGGTGGAGGTTCTTCCCGAGCTGTTGCGCAGCCGCGCGGCTCAGCGCACCGCGCGCGGCTTGCGCAAGGCGATGGATCCCGGGCGGGAGCTGCGCCGTTACGAGGACGAGGCGCGTGTCGCCGGCAACGTCGCGAGCCGCCAGCGCTACGCGGAGGAACTGCTGCGCCACCAACGCTACGACGAGGCCATCGGTCAGTACCGCGAGGCACTCGCGGGGCTGTATGAACATGACCCCAATCTCATGCTGGGACTCGCGCAGGCGCAGTTCGGCAAGGGTGACGCAGCCGCAGCGCGCGCCACGCTCGATGAACTCATCCAGCGCAACCCCGATTTTCGCTCACCGGCGGGGCATCTGCTGTACGCCCGCGCGCTCGAGGCCGAAGGCAATGTGCCCAAGGCACTCGAGGAGTACGCGGTGCTGGCGCCCTCCTACCCCGGCGCCGAAGCCTCGGTACGTTACGCGCAGCTGCTGCAGGCCCAGGGCCGGCGTGCCGAGGCGCAGAAAGTGGTGCGTGAGCTGCTCGAGCAGGCGCGCATCGCGCCGAGTCATTACCGCCGCGCGCAGCGCCCGTGGCTGGATGCCGCCGAGCGGCTGCTGTAAGGCCTGCGTACCGCGCTCGCCAGGCCGGCAAGCGCCAGCAGGCTCAGCACATCGAGCGCGCCGCCACCACCACCGCCTCCGCCGCTGCTGGGGGTGCTTCCCCCGCCGCTGCTGGGCGGCACGGTGTAAGAGACTGCCGACAGGCAGGCGTTATTGCCGGCGCGCGCGGGCGCCGCCGTGCTGGCGCTGCTCGAGGTCACAGTGACCTGCGTGCTGTCGGTGCGAGCGGCATCGTCGGTGACCGTCAGCATCAGCGTATAGGTTGCCGGCGCGTTGGGAGCGACCACGGTTGCCTGAGCGGTGTTGGCATTCTGGATAGTCGGTGGATTACTGGTCGGGGACACCACCGTCCACTGGTAAGTGCTGATGCTGGCATGACACGCGGCCGCGCTGCCACTGCCGTCGAGGGTCACGTTCTGTCCGGCGGTCACCGCGGCCGGCAGCGCCACGGCGGTAATGGGGCGCAGGGCCTGCAGCACCGCCCCGTGAGCGTTGACCATGCCCGCGCCACACACGCTGGTGGTGCAATTGCACTCCTTGGTCTGCAGATCGCTCGGGCCGGCGGGGGTATGGCAGGCCAGCACGGTCGGATCGGCCGAGACGGGGAACGGCGTGGTGGCGCCGGCTTGCAGCCGCGCGATGAGCTGCCCGGGACTCAGGTTGCCGTTCACCGCCAGCATCAGGCCGGCGATGCCGGCGACGATGGGCGCGGAGAAGCTGGTACCGACGTTGAAGTTCATCTGATCGGTATAGATGTTGGCGCCCGGTACCGTCGTGCCGCTGTTGGACGTGGTCTCGATCGAGAACAGGCACGGTTGTCCGACGCCGGTGTTGACGCAATTGCCTGCCGGGGCGCTGAGTGCGATCTCCGGTCCGAGGCTGCTGAAGCCCACCTTGGTGCCGACCTGTCTCAAGCCGGCGACCCCGGCCACGCCGGCGCAGTTGGCCGGGGCGTCCACCGGACCACCTTCGTTGCCCGCGGACACCACTACCAGTACTCCTGAGACCACCAGCTCATCGACGAGCTGTTGATACGGCGCCGTACATTTACCGGCGGCCCCCAGACTCATGTTGAGCACCCGCGCCGGGTACGGATTGTCGGGCACGCCATCGACATGTATGCCCGCCGCCCACGCCATGGCGGCGAGGATGTCGGAATCGTAACCGCCGCATTTGCCGAGCACCCGCACCGGAAGGATCCAGCCGCTCCAGGTCATGCCGGCGATGCCGCTCTGGTTGTTGGTGGCGGCGCCGAGAATGCCGGCGATGCGCGTGCCGTGCCAGCTGCTGTTGGACACGGAACAGGTCGTGAACGGCGGATTCTTCGTGTCGCTGCTGGAAACCCAGTCGCCCGGGTCGGAAGCGTCCGCATCGCGGCCATCGCCATCGTTGGCCACGGGGACGGTGCTGATCATGTTGTAGCCGGGCAGCAGGCGATTGGCGGTCGCATTGCGCAGGTCCGGATGGTCGAAGCGCACACCGGTGTCGAGCTCCGCGATCACTACACCGTTGCTGCCGGTGGTCAGATCCCAGGCACCGATTGCGTTCACCGCAGAAGCCTGCGTGTTCTGCATGTACCACTGGCCGCTGAACAGCGGATCATCGGGCGTGGCATGCGCATAACGGCGCTGGTTGAGCTCCGCGTACTCGACTTCGGGATCGGCGCGCAGCCGCACCAGGATTGCCGCGACCGTGTCGCCAGGCTGCGACTGCATCCGCATCAGATGTATGCCCGAGACGATGTGGCGCGACTTGCCGAGCGCAAATCCCGTGCGCGTCGCGAGCGCGCCGATCCGCTCGGGCGCGGCATGCGCGGCATCCGAGAGCGGGCTCGAGCGCAGCTTGACGATGAAGCCTTCAGCCTGCTCGGCCCCCGGCGCCGCGGCAGCCTGCCGGGCGTTGATTTGTTGGGCGGTGGCGTGCAGCGGGGCGAGCGCGGCGATCATCAGGCCCGCCAGCCATGGAATCGGTAAGCGCGCTTGCTCCATACCTATTGACAATAACGCAAGCCGCCCGAGACGGCTTACTCTCAGGTTGCAGACGGTGATCGGGTTCGCGTTCCTGAGGGAATCTGTTGCGTGATGCAGTGGATGTTGCCGCCCCCCAGCAGGATTTCACGCGCCGGTACGCCCACCAGGCGGCGTGCCGGGAACAGGCGCTTCAGTCGCTGGGCGGCAGCCCGGTCGGTGCGCTTATCCAGGAGCGGCATGACGATGCCGCCATTGGCGATATAGAAGTTCACGTAACTCGCGGCCAGGCGCTCACCCGCGGCGCGCGCCCGGGTGCCCTCGCGCGCGATGAGGCCGGCGGCTTCACCGGCACGCAGGGTGAGTGGACCCGGCATCGGCAGGCGCGTCACCTTGAGCCGCCGCCCGCGAGCATCGCGCGCCTCATGCAAACGCTCCCAGGCATCGAGTGAGATCGCATGCTGGGGATCGCGCCGGCGATCGGTCCACGTGAGGCACACTTCGCCGGGTCGTATGAAACACGCGAGATTGTCGATGTGCCCGTCGGTCTCATCGTTGAACACTCCCTTGCCGAGCCAGATGATGTGGCTCACGCCCAGGTAGTCGCGCAACCGCCGCTCCACCTCGCCGCGCTCGAGGCGCGGATTGCGATTGGCATTCAGCAGACATTCCTCGGTGACGAGCGCGCTGCCCTGGCCGTCGACGTGGATGGCACCGCCTTCGTTCACCAGCGGCGCGCGGTAGCGCTCGAGGCGCTCGATCTCCAGCACCTTGCGCGCCACGAGATCATCCTGATCCCAGGGAAAATACAGCCCACCGGCAAGCCCGCCCCAGGCGTTGAAGCGCCAGTCGACGCCGCGCACCGCGCCACGGCCGTTCACCACGCAGGTGGGGCCGACATCGCGCATCCAGGAGTCATCGTGCGCCATTTCCACCACCCGCACGCGCTCGGGGAGCAGCGCGCGCGCGGCGGGGTAGTGCGCGGTCGACACCCCGACCGTGAGCGGCTCGAATTGCGCGATTGCCGCAGCCACCTGTGCAAACGCCAGCTGCGCCGGCCGCGCCGCCTCGCGCCAGTTGTCCGGCCGCTCCGGCCAGAGCATCCAGCAGCCCGCGTGCGGCTCGAATTCCCCCGGCATGCGAAAGCCGTCCGCAGCGGGCGTGCCCGGGAGCGTCTGAGTCATTGGCGCAGGCGGCTGTGCTTGAATCCGTAGAAGGCGTATATCGACATGCCGACGGCGGTCCAGATCACGAGCCGCATCCAGGTCGCCCACCCCAGGGTCAGCGTCAGGCCGAAACAAAAAAGTGCGCCCAGCACGCAGGTGAAGGGCGCCCAGGGGACGCGGAACGGCCGGTGTGCATCGGGCCGTGTGTACCGCAACATCAGCACGCCGAGGCACACGACCCCGAACGCCAGCAGGATGCCCATGGAAATGAGATCCGCCAGCACGTCCAGCGGGAAGATGGCGGCGATCAGCGCCGCGCCCACCCCGGTCCACACCGTGGACACATGCGGTGTTTTGAAGCGCGGGTGGCAGCGGCTCATGGCGGGCGGCAGGAGGCCGTCGTCCGCCATCGACAAAAGGATGCGCGGCTGCCCGAGAAGCGAGGTGAGGATGACCGAGGTCATGCCGGCGATAACGCCCACCTTGAGAATCCAGGAGAGCCAGGAGAGCTGCGGGTGCGCGTCAAGTGCCACAGCCACCGGTGCGTCAGTATCGAGCTTCTGGAACGGCACCATGCCGGTCAGGACCGTCGCCATGGCGACGTACAGCACCGCGGAAATGATCAGCGCGCCGAGAATGCCGATCGGCAGATCGCGCTGCGGATTACGCGCCTCGAGCGCAGTCGTCGAGGCCGTATCGAAACCGACGTAGGAGAAAAAGATGATGGCCGCGCCTTGCAGCACCCCACTCCAGCCGAAATGACCGCGGACCCCGGTGTTGGGCGGGATGTATGGTCGCCAATTCGAGGGGTCGACGTACTTGAGGCCCGCGATCACGATGATCACGATGATCGCGACCTTCAGGGACACCATGATCGTATTGGCGCTGGCCGACCCGCGCACTCCCACATACAGCAGCGCCGTCATGGCGGCGATGATCAACACGGCCGGCACGTTGACGATGGCGCCGGTGGCAATGAGGTGATCGTGCGCGTCGAGCCCGAGCGGCGCATTGACCAGAGGCGCCGGCAGGTGGATGTGCGCGTCGGCCAGAAGACTCACGACATAAGCCGACCAGCTCACCGCCACGGCGGAAGCCGAGATGGCGTATTCGAGCAGCAGATTCCAGCCGATGAACCAGGCGAGCGCCTCCCCGAGCGTCGCGTAGGTGTAGCTGTAGGCGCTGCCGGGCACTGGCAGGAACGCGGCGAACTCCGAGTAACACAGCGCCGCCAGTCCGCCGCCGAACGCGGCGATCAGGAGCGAGAGCGTGATTGCGGGTCCCGAGTGGTTCGCAGCGACCGTGCCCGTGAGCACGAAAATGCCCGACCCGATGGTGGCGCCGAGGCCGATGGCAATGAGCGCCGGCGCGCTCAGCACCTGCTTCAGACGGCTCTTGCCGGCAGGCGCCGGCTCGATCGGCCGCACCGCGCACATCTGCCGCAGCAGCGAGGGTTTCGCGGCCGCGGCGTCGTTACTCTTATTAATGCTATCCGACATACGCTCTTTCGCTTTTCCCGCCCCCCGGCGTAAGCCGCGCGCTTGAGTCTCTCATACGGGCACGCTAACCGGGTACGCGTCCCGTGCGGCGCCTGCCGTGTGCTAGCATTTGCGCGCCCGGCAACGCCCGCGCAGCCGGCGACTCCCCAGGAGACGAGCTCATGTCCACGGCCGCTACCCCCAAGGTAACGCCGCCCCCCCAGGGCGCGAAGATGACGCTCAGCAACGGCAAGCTGATCGTCCCGGATAACCCGATAATCCCGTTCATCGAGGGTGACGGCACCGGGCCTGACATCTGGCGCGCCAGCGTGCGCGTCATGGACGCCGCGGTTGCCAGGGCCTATGGCGGCAAGCGCCGCATCCACTGGATGGAGGTCTACGCGGGGGAAAAGTCCAACAAGCTGTTCAACACCTGGCTGCCGGAAGAAACCGTCGCGGCCTGTCGCGAGTACCTCGTGTCCATCAAGGGACCGTTGACCACTCCGATCGGTGGCGGCATCCGCTCGCTCAACGTGGCGTTGCGGCAGATGCTCGACTTGTATGTGTGCCTGCGCCCGGTGCGCTGGTTCAAGGGCGTGCCCTCACCCGTGCTGCATCCCGAAAAAGTCGACATGGTGATCTTCCGCGAGAACACCGAGGACATCTATGCCGGCATCGAATTCGAGACCGGCACCCCCGACAACCGCAAGTTTCTCGAGCTGTTTCGTGAGGCCTTCCCCAAGGCGTACGCCAAGATCCGCTTCCCGGAAACCTCCGGCATCGGCATCAAGCCGGTGTCAAAGGAAGGGTCGGAGCGTCTCATCCGCTCGGCGATCGGCTACGCCATCGCCAACAAGCGCAAGAGCCTGACTCTGGTCCACAAGGGCAATATCCAGAAGTTCACCGAAGGCGCGTTCCGCAACTGGGGTTATCAGCTCGCCGAGCGTGAGTTCGGCTCCCGGACCTATAGCTGGGAGCAGTGGGAGCGCAGCAAGGCGGCCAAGGGTGAGAAGGAGGCGAACGCGGAGATGGACGCCGCCAGGAAGGCCGGATGCATCCTCATCAAGGATGCGATCGCCGATATCACGCTGCAGCAGGTGCTGACGCGCCCCGAGGAGTTCGACGTCATCGCGACGCTCAATCTCAACGGCGACTATCTCTCGGATGCGCTCGCGGCGCAGGTCGGCGGCATCGGCATTGCCCCGGGCGGCAATATCAACTACCTCACCGGGCACGCGGTGTTCGAAGCCACGCACGGCACCGCGCCCAAGTATGCGAATCTCGACAAGGTGAATCCGGGCTCGCTGATTCTTTCCGGAGAGATGATGTTCCGATATTTGGGTTGGGTCGAAGCGGCCGATGCCCTCGTTGGCGCCATGGACAAGACCATCGGTCAGAAAATCGTCACCTACGATTTCGCACGTCTCATGCAGGGTGCACAGGAAGTGTCAACCAGTGCGTTTGGCGATGCGCTGATCCGGAACCTGTAGGCGCACGGCCGCTTGCGCCCCTCATGAGCGGTCCGGCAACGCCGCCTGGCGAACTCGGCATCGGGGCGGGCGCGCGGCTGTTCCTGCACGAGGATCCGGAGAACTACCACGAGCTCATCGCGCCGCTGCCTGCGGGGGTGCAAACGGTGCCCCGCATAGACGCGCGCACCGACGTCATACACGTGTTTGCGACCCGGGGGATCCGCGAGCTCGCCTTGCCCACCGGCCTGATCCGCAAGACGCGGCGTGCCGCACCCGGCAAGCTGCCGCGCACACGCGCGCCAGCCCCTCGCCCACGGCCACGGTCATGAGTGCGCGCGTGCACACGGCAACCCTGCTCGAGTGGGCGCGCAAGCTACAGGCGATCGCGCAGAACGGGCTGGCGTTCAGCCGCGACCCGTTCGACCGGGAGCGCTACACCCAGCTGCAGGAGCTGGCGGCCAGCATGCTGTCTGCGGAGTTAGAAATTCCCGCCGCCGGGGCGCGCGCGTTGTGGGACGGCGAAAGCGGCTATGCCACGCCCAAAGTCGACGTGCGCGGCGGGGTCTTCGACGAGGATCGGGTGCTGCTGGTGCGTGAGCGCAGCGATGGCCGCTGGACTCTGCCGGGCGGTTGGGTGGACGTAAACGATGCGCCAAGCCAAGCGGTGGCGCGCGAAATCCACGAGGAGTCCGGCTATCGCGCCCGCGCCGTGAAGCTCGCCGCCCTGGTGGACAAGAACCGGCATCCGCATCCGCCGGGCGTGCATCACATCTACAAGCTGTTCTTCGTGTGCGAGCTCACCGGCGGCAGCCCGGCCGTCGGCCAGGAAACCGACGCGGTAGCGTTTTTTCCGGTGCACGCCCTGCCGGAACTGTCCACGGGCCGGGTCCTCGGCCCGCAGATCGAGCGGCTGTACCAGCACCGGCTCACGCCGGCCCTGCCGACCGACTTCGATTGAGGGGCCCGCAGATAGCGATGTCCGGCTGCGCTGACGCATCTTCCGCATTGGCGCAGGACTGCGCCCGCCGGATCGTCGCGGCATTCGCGCACTACAACGCGCAGTTCCGCGCCATCACGCGCCGCGCGCCGCTGCGCTTCGACGCGCGCGACTGGCGCGGCAGCCAGCAGGATGCCATCGAGCGCATCGGGCTCTACGACCGCTGCGTAAACCAGACGATCGCGGAGGTTCGCGTGACGCTCGGGGCCCAGGCGCTCAATCGCGACCTGTGGCGGCAGATTCATGGCGCGTTCGCTGCGCAGATCACGGAACTGCCGGATCCGGAGTTCACCAAGACCTTCTTCAGCTCCATCAGCCGCAGGCTGTTCGGCACGGTGGGCGTCGCGCCTGACATCGAGTTTGTCGCCACCGATCTGGATCCACTCGCGGACATCCATTCCGCGGTGGCTACCAACACCTACCTCAATCACGGCTCGCTGTCGCTGCTGTTCGAGGATCTGCTGGGGGACGTGCGCTTTCGCTCGCCGTGGCGCGATCTTGACAACAGCATCGCGCACGTCGCCGCCGAGGTGCGCGCCCACCTGCGGGCCCGCGGCGAACGGCGCGATGTCGAGCGGGTCGAGGTCATCCGGCCGGTCTTCTACCAGATCTCGCGCGCCTACATCGTCGGCCGCGTGGTGGGACAGGAGTTCGTGTTGCCGCTGGTGATCGCGCTCAAGAACACCGACAGCGGCGTGCTGGTGGATGCGGTGATGCTCGCGGAAGACCACGTCAGCATCGTGTTCAGTTTCACCCGCTCCTACTTCCATGTCGACCTCGAGCGCGTCGCCGCGGCGGTGCTGTTCTTGAAGTCGATCATGCCGCGCAAGCCGGTGAGCGAGCTGTTCACGGTGCTGGGGCGCGCCAGGCAGGGCAAGACCGAGCGCTATCGCGCGCTGATGCGACACCTCGAGCACACCCAGGACCTGTTCGCGCATGCGCCCGGTGAGCCCGGCCTGGTCATGGTGTGCTTCACCCTGCCCTCATTCGACGTCGTCTTCAAGGTGATCCGCGACCGCTTTGCCTATCCCAAGACCGTGCTGCGCGAAGAGGTGCTCGCCAAGTATCAGATGGTCTTCATCCACGATCGCGCCGGACGGTTGGTGGACGCGCAGGAGTTCCGGCGCCTGCGCTTCCCGCGCGCACGCTTTTCTCCCGAGCTGCTCGAGGAGCTGCGGCGCGAAGCGGCACACACCGTGCACCAGGACGGCGCGCACCTGGTGTTCGATCACATGTACATCGAGCGGCGCATGACGCCGCTGAATCTGTTCCTGCGCAGCGCCCCCGCGGCAGATGCCGAACGCGTGGTGCTCGACTATGGGCAGTGCATCCGCGATCTCGCCTACACCAACATCTTTCCGGGTGATCTGCTGCTGAAGAATTTCGGCGTCACGCGCCACGGCCGGGTGATCTTCTACGACTACGACGAGCTGTGCCGGGTGACCGACTGCAACTTTCGCGACCTGCCGCAGGCAACCAACCACGAGGATGAGATGCGCGGCGAAGCCTGGTTCTACGTGGGTGAGAACGACGTCTTCCCGGAGTCGTTCATTCACTTCCTGGGCTTCAACGACGCCCAGCGCGCCGCACTCCTGCGCCTGCACGGTGAGATTCTCACCGCGGCGTTCTGGCGCGGCGTACAGCAGCGGCTCGCCGAGGGTGAGGTCGTCGAGGTGCTGCCCTACCATCCGCACCGCGTGCGGGTGGCGGGGAGCCTGTGAGGGATCGAAGGCCGTGCTTCAGCGCATGCTCAAGCGATCCCGCTCGGTGTCGCTCACCGTGCGGGCGCGCGCGGCGCGCGGCTCGGAGTTCAGGGTCAGGTTTGCGAGCGTGCGATTGGCCGAATCCCAGTTGACCAGCTCCTCGAGGAACGTAGCGACATAGGCGGCACGGCGGTTCTGATGATCCAGATAGTAGGCGTGCTCCCACAGGTCAAGCGCCAGGATCGCCGCGTCACCGCGCACCAGCGGCGTGCCGGCGTTACGGGTCACCACGATCTCGAGCGCACCGGCGCGCCACACCAACCACATCCAGCCGCTGCCAAAATGAGCGCTGGCGGCCTCCTTGAATTCGCGCGCGAAGCGCTCGAACGAGCCAAACCTGGTGCGGATGTGCTCGCCGACCAACCCGTGCGCCGCGCCGCCGCCGCGGGGGCGCATCGAGTGCCAGAACAGATTGTGATTCCAGACCTCCGCGGCGTAGCGATACAGCACGTGTTGCGCCGGATTCCTTTCGGTTACCCGAACCAATTCATCCAGGGGCAGAGCCTCGAGCTCGGTGCCGCGCACCATCGCCAGCATGCGGTCGAAGCACACGCGCTGGTGCCGCGAGAAGTGGAACACCAGTGCGTCCCGCGACATGGCGGGCTCGAGATCGGAGAAATTGTAGGGAAGCCGGGGAGACTCGATGTTCATGAGGCGTCCTTACTGCCAATGTCCGTTTAAATCCGATTCTAGGCGTGCGTCAGCCGCGAGTCTGCCTGTAGCTCGGCCTTGTCCGTGCCCGTGCAGTCGGGCAGCGCTTCACGACTGCGCGGCGCTGAGCGCGCCGGCGATGTCTTCCAGCAGGTCCTCCGCATCCTCGAGCCCGATCGACAGCCGGATCGTGCCCGCGGTGATGCCGGATATTCTCTGCTGGTCCGCGTTCAGCTCCCTGCCACCCATCATGGGCGCCGTCAGCACCAGCGACTCGGTGGAACCGAGGCTGCCGGTGAGCGCGAACAGCTGCAGGGTGTCGGCGAAGCGCCGAGCCGCGGGTGCGCCGCCCCGCAGGTCGAAGCTGACGATGCTGCCAAAGTCGCGCATCTGCTGCGCGGCAAGTGCGTGCTGAGGATGCGTCGGCAGGCCCGGGTAGTGCACGCGGGCCACCGTGGGGTGCGCCGCGAGCTGCTGCGCGATGCGCGCCGCGCTGACACTTTGTGCCTGGTAGCGCACGAAGTAGGTTTTCAGTCCCCGCAGGATTAGAAACGCGGCGTGCGGGTCGAGTGTGCCCCCCAGAGTAGCGAAATCGGTGCGCATGGCGTGGATAAGCTCGGCGCGCGCGATGACGGCGCCTCCCATCACATCCCCGGTGCCGGAGGCGTATTTGGTGAGGCTGTGAACGAACATGTCCACGTCGTAGCCGCCGTGCTGGTGAAACCCGGCAAAGGTGTTATCCATCACGCTGAGCGCGCCTGCCGCACGGGCGAGGCGCGTGAGCGCGGCGATGTCGGCAATCTTGGTGAGCGGATTGGTCGGGCTTTCGAAGAACAGCAGGCGCGTTGGCTGCGCCGCGAGCGTGCATTCCACGCCCGCGACGTCCTCGATGGACAGCATGGTGTGCGTCACGCCGAAGCGGCTCAGCAGGCGGCGGATGAGATAGCGGCTCGGGCTGTAGGTCTCGACGAAGCAGATGATGTGATCGCCCTGCTTGGTGAGCGCCAGCAGGGCCGCGGAAATCGCGGCGACGCCGGAAGCGGTCACCAGGCACTCCTCGCGCCCCTGCAGCTCTGCCAGCAGCTGCTCGAGTTGGCGCGTCGTGGGGTTCGAGGAGCGCGTGTAGAAGAAGCCCGGGCGCTCGCCACGCAGGTAGCGTTCGGTGTCCTCGAGCGTGTCGAATTCGAATTTGACCGTCTGATAGATCGGCGCGACCAGCGGACGGTTGCCGGGCGGCAGCTCGACCCGGGGCGGGTGGTTGACGCGAGTGGGCTTTTTCATGACCGGGAGCGGCGCAGCGCTCTAAAGCTGCAGCGTAAACCGGTCCGCATCCAGGTGCGCGGGGAATTTCTCCCGGTACGCCTCAAGCGGCGCACGGTCGAGCTCGACGCTGATGACTTCGGCAGCATCGCCCGCCTGCACCAGCGGCCGGCCCAGAAAATCGATCGCGGCGCTGTCGCCCGAGTGCGCCACGCCGTGCCCGTCCGCTCCGACGCGGTTGACCCCGATGACGTACGCCTGGTTCTCGATGGCGCGCGCCCGCAGCAGTTGCCGCCAGGCATCGGCGCGCGCCGCCGGCCAGTTAGCCACGTACACCAGCAGGTCGTAGTCGAGTTCTGCCCGCCGGCGGCTGAACACCGGGAATCTGAGGTCGTAGCACACCAGCGGACAGATGCGCAGGCCGCGCCACAGGATGCTCCAGGCCTCGCGCCCGGGCGTGAAGTGCTCGTGCTCCCTACCTAAGCGAAACAGGTGTCGCTTGTCGTAGTGCCGGGGTGCGCCGGAGGGCGGCGCCCACAGCAAGCGGTTGTAGTAGCAGCCACCGTCACCGGTGATGACGCTGCCGGTGATCACGGCATCAAGGCCCGCCGCCAGAGCGTTGAGCCACTCGGTCGTCGGTCCGCCGGCGGGCTCGCCCAATCTTTCCACTTGCATGCTGAACCCGGTGGTGAACGTCTCCGGCAACACCACGAGGTCGGTGCGGCCCGCGAGCGGCTCGAGCAGCGCCTCGAAATGCGCGCGGTTGGCCGCCGGGTCCTGCCATACGAGCGGCTGTTGAAGCAGCGAAACGCGCAGTCCCGGCATGTGTCTCAAGCCTCACGCCGGCGTGTAGCGAAGGCGTTGAGCCGCGCGGCCGCCTCATCGAGCGTGCTGTCCCGCTTGGCAATGCACAGCCGCACGAACGGCAGCGGTTGCGGGATGGCATAGAACGGCGACAAGGGGATCGTCGCCACGCGCGCTTGCGTCAGCAGCCGCTCGACGAAATCCCGATCATCGCTCGCCGCAAAGCCGCTGAAGTCCAGCAGCTGGAAGTACGTGCCCTGCGCCGGCGGGAGCTTGAAGCCCGAGGACTGGAGCGCGCGGCGCAGGCGATCGCGCTTCGCCTGGAAGAAGCCGGCGAGTGCGCGGCCGCACTCGGGTTGCTCGGCGAGATAGGCCGCGATGGCATGTTGCAGCGGATGGGCGATACTGAAGGTGTTGAACTGGTGCACCTTGCGCAGCTCGCGCGTGAGCGCCGCTGGTGCCACGCAGTAGCCGACGCGCAGGCCGGTGGCGTGCAGGGTCTTGCCGAAGGAAAACACCGCAAAGCTCCGCGACGCCAGTTCAGGATGCGTCAGCACGGAAATGTGCCGGCCGCCGTCAAACACTACGTGCTCATACACCTCGTCGGAGAGCACCACGATGTTCCGATCACCGATCAGCCGCGCCAGCGCGTCGAGATCGGCGGCCGTGGCCGCGGTGCAGGCGGGATTGTGCGGGGTGTTGAACAGCACCAGGCGCGTGCGCTCATTTAGCGCCGCGCGCGCGCGCTCCCAGTCATAGCGAAAACCGGGCTGCGTGAGTGGCAGCCGCACGCAGCGTCCGCCGGCGAGCCGCACGGCGGGCTCGTAGGAATCGTAGGCGGGATCGAAGGCGATGGCCTCCTCACCGGCGCCAACTACCGCCTGAACCGCCGAATAGATCGCCTCCGTCGCACCGAGAGTGATCGTGATTTCGCTCTCCGGGTCGACGATGACGCCGTAGAGAGACCGGAGCTTCGCAGCGATGCGCTCGCGCAGCGCCATCAGGCCTTCCATGGGGGCGTACTGGTTGTGGCCGGCGGTCATGGCCGCGGCCACGAGCTCGGTGAGCCGTGGATCGATGTCGTAGTCGGGAAAGCCCTGTCCGAGATCGAGAGCGTCGAGCTCGCGGGCGCGGCGCGACATGATGGTGAAAATCGTAGTGCCAACCTGCGGTAGCTTGCTCGCCATGCGCGCCATCCTTCAGGTTTCGGCTGCCGCCAGCGCCGCTCCGACCACGCCCGCCTGGCCGGCAAAATGCGCCGGGCGCAGCTCCGCCGGCGAGCGCAGTAGGGGCGCGAACTCCGCGAAGCGCTC
>DASWUP010000322.1:0-5062 GCA_036401635.1 Steroidobacteraceae bacterium | reverse complement strand
AATTTCCGCGGTGCCGGCTTTCGCCGCGCGCTCGGCTTCTACCGGGAAATGTTCCAGCGCCAGTGGGCACCGTCGATGGCCAGCACGCAGATTTCCAATGTCTGGAATGAACTCGGTCGCAGCTATTACTCCTTTTACATCTCCGGGCCATGGAATATCGGCGAATTCAAGCGCCGCCTGCCAGCCGAGCAGCAGGGTACCTGGATGACCGCGCCCATGCCCGGACCGGCCGGCCCGGGAGCCTCCCTCGCCGGCGGCTCGAGCCTGGTGATATTCCGCCGCTCGCGCCACAAGCAGGATGCGTGGCTGCTAGTCGAATTTCTTTCTTCGCCGCAGATCCAGAAGCGCTTCTACCAGCTGACCGGGGACCTGCCGCCGCGCCGCAGCACCTGGCGCGCGCCGGAGCTGGAGGGCAATATCTATGCACACGCCTTTCGCGAGCAGCTCGAACGGGTGAAGCCCACGCCCAAGGTGCCCGAGTGGGAGCGGATCGTGACCGACATGCGTCTCATGGCCGAGCGCGTCGTGCACGGCGATCTCTCGGTTGAGAAGGGCGCCGCAGATCTCGATCATGATGTCGATGCCATGCTGCAGAAGCGACGCTGGCTGCTCGAGCGGGGCCTGACGCCGTGAGAGCGGGGGCTGCCGCCTGGGCTTTCGCGGCCCCGGCGCTGCTGATCATCCTGGTGTTCTTCTTTGTGCCGGTGCTGGGGGCGCTGGCGCTCAGCCTCACCGATTTCGATCTCTACGCACTCGCCGACATCCGCAATCTGCGCTTTGTCGGCTTTGACAACTACCGGCACCTGCTGCACGCCCCGGCCTTCTGGCGGGCGGTTGCCAACACCGCGTACTTCGTGGTCGTGGGCGTGCCGCTGTCGCTGGCGGCGTCGCTCGCTGCCGCGCTGCTGGTCAACTCGCGCCTGGCGTACGCGTCGGCGTTTTTCCGCACCGCGTTCTTTGCGCCGGTGGTGACGACCCTGGTGGCGGTCGCGGTCGTGTGGCGCTACCTGCTGCATACCCGCTACGGACTGCTCAACTACGGCCTCGCCCAATTCGGCATTCACCCCGTCGACTGGCTGGGTGATCCGCATTGGGCGCTGCCGGCGATCATCCTGTTCGCGGTGTGGAAGAACTTCGGCTACAACATGGTGATCTTTATCGCCGCGCTGCAGAGCATTCCCGCCGAACTGTACGAGGCGGCGCGCCTCGACGGCGCCGGCCTGTGGCAAGAGTTCGGCCGCATCACCGTGCCGATGCTGCGTCCGACCCTGCTGCTGGTGAGCATCCTGACGGTGGCCGGTTATTTCCAACTGTTCGCCGAGCCGTATGTCATGACCCAGGGCGGCCCGCTGCAAAGCACGGTCAGCGTGCTGTACTTCATGTACGAAGAAGGCTTCAAGTGGTGGAGCCTCGGTTCCGCCTCGGCGGTCGCGTTTCTGCTGTTCCTGATCATCCTGGCGGTCACGGCGCTGCAACTGCGCCTCACGCGCGACGCCGAGCTGCGATGAACACCACCGCCGCCAGGGTGCTGCTGCACACGCTGCTGATCGCGGCCGCGGCGATCGCGCTGTTTCCGCTGCTGTGGATGCTGTCGGTGTCCTGCATGGCAGGCGGAGAGGCGAGCGCCTTTCCGCCACCGCTGCTGCCGGGGCATGCGACGCTGGCGAATTACCGGCAGCTGTTCGGCCAACAGAACATCGGCCGTTACCTTGCCAACAGCCTGTGGCTCGCGCTGCTGACGACGCTGTTCTCGCTCGTCTTCAATTCACTCGCCGGCTATGCGTTCGCCAAGCTGCGCTTCGGCGGACGGGAGCGGATGCTGCGCATTCTGGTGGCCGCGCTGGTGATCCCCAGCCAGGTGGCGATGCTGCCGCTGTTTCTCATGATGAAATGGCTCGGGCTCGTCAACACCTACGCCGCCGTGGTGGTGCCGGCGATGGCGGGAATATTCGGCCTGTTCCTGGTGCGACAGTACGCGCTGTCGATACCCGACGAGCTGCTCGAGGCGGCGCGCATTGATGGCGCGAGCGAGATGCGCACCTTCGTGTCGATCGTGCTGCCGGCGCTGCGGCCGATCCTGGTCACGCTCGCAGTGTTCACCTTTCTCGGCAGCTGGAATGACTTCATGTGGCCGCTGATCGTGCTCACCGACCAGGATCTGTATACGCTGCCAATCGCGCTCGCCACCTTGTCGCGCGAGCACGTGCAGGACAACGAGCTGATGATGGCCGGGGCGGTGCTCACGGTACTGCCGGTGCTCGCCTTGTTCCTGGCGCTGCAGCGCTACTACATCCGCGGCATCCTGGTGGGCAGCGTCAAGGGTTGAGATCTAGGGGCCGAGCGCCGCGCCGTTGCCGGCGATGACGCCGGAATAGTAACGGGCGCTCGCCTTGGGCGTGCGCCGCTGGGTCTTGAAGTCCACGTGCACGATGCCGAAGCGCTTTGAATAGCCGAGCGCCCATTCGAAGTTATCGAGCAGCGACCACACGAAGTAACCGCGCAGATCCACTCCCTGCTCCATGGCGGTACGGATGGCGCGCACGTGCTCCCTGAGGTAGGCGACGCGCAACGGATCCTCGAGCTGATCGCCCGCGACCGTCGGCGGATCGGGGAAGGCGGCGCCGTTTTCGGTGACGTAGATAGGGCGGTCGCCGTAGCGTTGCTTCACCCACAGCAGCGTATCCGTGAGTCCCTGCGGGTATACCTCCCACGCGGTTTCGGTATAGGTCGCACCCTGCTGTGGCACGGGCGCCGCCCGCAGCGGCCACGAACTAGCATCGCCGCGCACGACGCTGCGGGTGTAGTAGTTGACGCCGAGAAAGTCGAGCGGCTGTTTGATGAGATCGAAGTCAGCCTGCGGCCACTGCGGCCACGCGCTGCCGAATATCTCCTGCAGCTCCGGCGGATAGCTCCCGAAGAACACCGGGTCCAGGTACTGGCGGTTCATGTACGCATCGGCTCGCTGGGTGGCCGCGACATCTTCAGGCAGGCTCGAGGCCGCATGCTTGGGCTCGAGATTCACCACCAGACCGATCTGATGTCGGCCCTCGCTGCGATAAGCCTGGATTGCCGCCCCATGAGCGCGCAGCAATTGGTGGGTCGCGATGGGCGCTTCGAAGAGGTTGCGGTGACCGGGCGCGAGGGCCCCGTGCAGGTAGCCGCCGTCGGTCACCACCCAGGGCTCATTCAATGTCGCCCACAGCTTCACCCGATCGTCGAGCTTGCGGAACACGATCGCGGCGTAGTCGGCAAACCACTTGGCGACGTCGGGATTGAGCCAGCCGCCGCGATCATCGAGCGCCGCGGGCAGATCCCAATGGTAGAGCGTCACCATGGGTGCAATGCCGTGCGCGAGCAAGGCATCGGTGAGGCGGTCATAGAAGGCGAGGCCAGCCGGATTGACGGCGCCGGCGCCGGCGGGAATGACACGGCTCCACGAAATGCTGAAGCGGTAAGCCTTCAGTCCCAGCTCACTCATGAGTTCGACATCGTCCGCGTAGCGGCGATAGTGGTCGCAGGCGACATCACCGGTATCACCGTCGCGCACCAGGCCGGGGGTGTGCACGAAGCGCTGCCAGATGCTCGGCGCAGCACCGTCGGCGAGCGGGGAGCCCTCGATCTGATAAGCCGAAGTCGAGCAACCCCACAGGAAATTCGCTGGAAAGGTGATGGCGCACCTCGGCGTGGTTATCGGACAATATATCCGAAGCATGCATGTCCGCCACCGCGAGGGTGGGCGCTTCGACTAGAGTCGGCAGGAGAAAGTCGCAGTGGCTCGGGTTCAGCTCGATCGGGTACGCAAGGTCTACGGCGGCAAGCACATTGCAGTCGCCGAGGCCAGCTTCGAAGCGGCCGACGAGGAGTTCGTCGTCCTCGTCGGTCCCTCGGGCTGCGGAAAGTCGACGCTGCTGCGCATCATTGCGGGTCTCGAATCGCCGACCTCCGGCACGGTGCGCATCGGCGAGCGGATCGTAAACGACGTGGCGCCCAAGGATCGCGACGTCGCGATGGTGTTCCAGAGCTACGCGCTCTACCCGCACATGACGGTCGCCGAGAACCTGAGCTTTAGCCTGAAGCTCCGGGGCCAATCGCGTGGGGATATCGAGCGTCGCGTGCGTAAGTCCGCGGAGGTGCTCGGACTCACGGATCTGCTGCAGCGGCGGCCGCGCCAGCTCTCGGGCGGACAGCGCCAACGCGTCGCACTCGGGCGCGCCCTGGTGCGTGATCCGGAAGTGTTTCTGCTGGATGAACCGCTGTCCAACCTCGATGCCAAGCTGCGCCTGGCGATGCGCACTGAGATCGCCAGGCTCCACCGCCGCCTCGGCGCGACCATGATCTACGTGACCCACGACCAGATCGAGGCGATGACGCTGGGGCAGCGGATCGTCGTGCTCAATGGCGGTGAAATACAACAGATCGACGCACCGATGAAGGTTTACGAGCGACCTGCCAACCTGTTCGTGGCGGGGTTCATCGGCAGTCCAGCCATGAATTTTCTGCGCGGTCGCCTCGTGCAGCAGGACGGTCTGCAACTCGACCTGGGATTCACACGGCTGCATCTCGGGGAGCCTGGCGGGAATGGAGCGGATCTTACCGCTTTGATCGGCGCGGAAGTCGTTGCGGGGCTGCGGCCCGAGGACCTGCGTCTCGGGGCGGCCGGCGAGTCGCTCCCGAGCCAGCCGCGTCTGAGCGCGGTGCTGGAACTGATCGAGCCGGTCGGCAACGAGGCCTTTCTCAATGCACGCGCCGGCGACATCGAGCTGATGCTGCGTATGCCTCCGCACTCGCTCCCCGCCACGGGCGATACCGTGACTCTGACCTTCTCGCCCGAGCGGCTGCATCTTTTTGACCCGAAGACCGGTAGCCGGTTCGAGCGGCTGGTAAGGCAATAGGAGGATGAAGGATGCGAGTACCATGCTGATGATCAGACGATCGATCGCACTGCTGATACTGACGCTTGCCGCCCTCACGCCAGTGGGCGCGCAGGGCGCTGAGACGGGCATCACGGTGGACGCGACGGCGCCGACGCGGCCATTTCCGCACTTCTGGGAGCGGATGTTTG
>DASWUP010000321.1:0-5528 GCA_036401635.1 Steroidobacteraceae bacterium | reverse complement strand
CCTCGCGCAGCGCACAGGTTACCCCTATGCCGTGCCGCTCACCGGCGTGCTGCTCACGATCGTAGTGATCGTGTTCTGCGAGCTGGCACCGAAGATCTATGCGGCGGCGAATCCGGAAGGGGTGGCGCTGCACGCCGCCGGCATCTACCGCGTGCTGGTGCTGGTGGCGCGGCCGGCGCTGTGGCTCACCAACACCATGGCCTATGGTTTTCTGCGCCTGTTCGGCGTGGTGCGCGCCGCCGCCACCACCCAGAACTTAAGCGCCGACGAGCTGCGCACGGTGCTGACCGAGGCGGCACCGGTGATCCCCGCGCGTCACCGGCAGATGCTGCTGTCGATCCTCGATCTGGGGCGCATCACCGTGAACGACATCATGATCCCGCGCCAGGAGATCTCCGGCATCGACGTCAGCGAGAGCTGGGAGGACATTCTCGATCAGCTGCGGCAAACCCCGCACACGCGCCTGCCGGTGTACGAGGGCGAACTCGACAACTTGATCGGCCTCTTGCACATGAAGCGCGTGGCGCACGAGTTGGTCCGTGGTACCTTGAGCCGCGAGCGGCTCATCGAGATCGCGCGCGGTCGCGAGTCGTACTTCGTGCCGGAAGGCACCGCGCTCAACGTGCAGCTCGGACAGTTCCAGCGCAATCGCCGCCGGCTCGCCTTCGTCGTGAACGAGTACGGCGACATCGAGGGACTGGTCACGCTCGAGGACATTCTCGAGGAGATCGTCGGGGAGTTCACCACCGATCCGGCCACGGTGACCCACAAGGACGTGCACACCGAGCGCCCCGGGGTGTTCATCGTCAACGCGAGTGTCACGATCCGCGCGCTGAACCGCGCACTCGGGTGGCAGCTGCCGACCGGGGGACCGAAGACCGTCAACGGCCTGCTGCTCGAGCACCTGGAGACCATCCCGGATTCAGGCACCATGGTGCGCGTGGGCAACTACGAGTTCGAGGTGCTGCAGATCGGGGACAACGCCATCCGCACCGTGCGGGTGCGCGTCGCGACGGCACCCGAAGCCGCAATAGCGCTCACGCGCTCGCCGTAAACGCCGCCTCCAACGCCTCGCCCATGCGCGAGACCGCGAGCACGCTGAGCCCGGCAGGGGGCTTGCGCGGCGCGTTGTCGCGCGGCACGACCGCCACGCGAAACCCCTGCGCACAGGCTTCGCGCAGCCGCTCATCCCCGTACGCGACCGGGCGCACTTCGCCCGTGAGCCCGATCTCGCCGAACGCTACTAGCTGAGCCGGTAGCGTTCGGCTCTTGAGGCTGGAAGCGAGCGCAATCAGCACCGGCAGGTCCCAGGCGGTCTCGCTGATCTGAATGCCCCCGACCACGTTCACGAACACGTCGTGCTCCTGCAGCGCAAGCTGCGCGTGCCGGTTGGCGGCGGCCAGCAGCATCGCCAGGCGATTGGCGTCGAGCCCCTGCGCGATGCGCCGCGGCGCCCCGAAGCGCATGCGATCCACCAGCCCCTGCAGCTCGATGAGCAGCGGCCGCCCGCCCTCGCGCGTCACGGTGACGATGCTGCCGGCGGCCGGTTCGGGCGAGCGCGCCAGAAAAATGGCGGCGGGATTCTTGATCTCCTTCAGTCCGCCTGCGGTCATGGCGAAGAAGCCGAGTTCGTTCACCGCACCGAAGCGGTTCTTGGTGGCACGCACGATGCGATAGCGGCTGGCGGCCTCGCTTTCGAAATACAGCACCGTGTCCACCAGGTGCTCGAGCAGGCGCGGGCCTGCGATCGTGCCCTCCTTGGTCACATGCCCGACAATGATGACGGCAGTGCCGCTCGACTTGGCGAAGCGCACCAGTTCCGCGGTGCACTCCCGCAGCTGCGACACCGCGCCCGCGCCTGCGCCCGCGGTCCCCGACTGCACGGTTTGAATGGAATCGATGACGAGCAGCGCCGCGCGCTGCTCTGCGGCAAGTTCCAGGATCGAGGGCAGATCGGTCTCCGCCACGACTGCCAGGGCATCGGCACTGAGCGCGAGACGCTGCGCCCGCAGGCCAACCTGGGCCACCGACTCCTCGCCGCTTGCGTAGATCACGGGGCGTGAGGCGGCCACGCGAGCCGCGACCTGCAGCAGGAGCGTCGACTTGCCGATGCCGGGCTCGCCCCCCAGAAGGATCACGGACCCGGGGACGAGGCCCCCGCCCAAGACCCGGTCCAGTTCGGCCTGGCCGCTGCCAAAGCGCTCAGCGCCCGCGGGCTGCGCCGCGGCGCCGAGGCTCACCGGCAGCGCGGGCGCGGTGGGTCGCGCTCGCGGCGTGCTGCGTGGTTCGAGCGAATTCCACTCGCCGCACAGCGGGCACTGCCCCTGCCACTTGAGGGTCTCGCCCCCGCAGGACCCACACACAAACACCGCATTCAGGCGAGCCATCGATGCGCCTTCGGTCAACTTTCGGCTAGGATTCGCGCCCAGGGGGGGCCCGATTGGCCTCTTTTGTGACCAAAGCCACCCGGCCTCCCTGCCGGCGATGCTAGCGTATGCCGGCTCGAATCGGGGACGGGAAAGTGACGCGTATCACAATCGGTGGACCACTGGCGCGCCAGGGCGCAGCATGAACTTGCGAAACAAGCTGCGCTTCGTGGGGCTTACTGACACCGGCAAGGTCCGCGAACACAACGAGGACACGATTGCCGTCGATGCGGACATTGGGCTGCTGGTGCTCGCCGATGGCATGGGCGGCTATAACGCCGGCGAAGTCGCGAGCGGCATCGCCGTCAAGACCATCGTCAACCTGGTGCGCGAGCACGTGGAACGCGAGGACCTGTCGGTGCCGGACCGGGAGTCGGGCCTGTCACGAGCCAACATCATCCTGCGCGATGCCATCAGCCGCGCCAACAAGATCATCTACCAGACGGCCCGCACCCAGCCGCAGTGCGAGGGCATGGGGACCACGGTCGTCGCCGCGCTGTTTTTCGACAACAAGGTCACCATCGCGCACGTGGGCGACTCACGGCTGTACCGCCAGCACGGCAACAAGCTCGAGCAGGTGACCTTGGACCACTCCCTGCTGCAGGAGCTCGTCGACCGGGGTTTTTACTCCGCCGAGGAAGCGCAGCGCGCCGGAAACAAGAACTACGTCACACGAGCGCTCGGCGTCGAGTCGAACGTGGACGTCGAAATCCAGGAAGTTCCGGTGAGCAAGGGCGAGGTGTTCGTCCTGTGCTCGGACGGTCTTTCGGACATGGTCGAGGACGAAGATATTCATTTAACCATCAACACCTTTAGTGCTAATCTGGATACGGTCGCCAAGCAATTGATCCAACTGGCCAATGACAACGGAGGCCGGGACAACGTCTCGGTGGTCATGGCGCATATCATGGATGCGTTTCCGGCTCGCACTAAGATTTTCGATAAGATCCTGGGTTGGTTCGGCTGAGACGCTTATAGAGGCAGAAGCACATGGCAAGGTTGGTCTTGAGCCTGGATGGCCAGGTGATGGCGGAATACAACATGAACAAGGAGCGCTACACCATCGGCCGGCTCCCTGACAACGACATCCGTATCGACAACGCTGCTGTCAGCGGTCACCACTCCCTGATCATCAACATCCTCAATGACTCGTTCCTCGAGGATCTGAACAGCACCAACGGCACTTACGTCAACGGCAAGCTGATCAAGAAACATGCGCTGCAGCACGGCGACGTCATCACCGTCGGCCACCATCAGCTGCGCTTCGTCGAGGACGACGAGCAGCAGGACGAGTTCGAGAAGACCATGGTGATCCAGCCCTCTGCCCGGCCGGTGGAGAAGCTGCGCACCGCCGCCGAGGCCGCCGAGCAGGCGGGCGGAGCGCTGTCGGCGACCGGTCGCTCGCGCGCGCTTGCCGACGGTGCCGCGGCTCTCAAGAAGGCGAAACTGCAGGTGCTGTCGGGCGCCTTCGCAGGCCGTGAAGTCGAGCTCGTCAAGGCGCTCACCACGCTCGGGCGCCCCGGGGTGCAGGTGGCCGCCATCACGCGCCGCGCCGAGGCCTACTACATCGTGCACGTCGACAGTGGCAAGGCAGATGACTACCCGTTGCTCAATGGCACGCCCATCGGAGAACAGGCGACCCGCCTCTCCGACAACGACGTCATTCAGCTCGCCGGCGTGAAGATGGGATTCTTCGTGAACTGACGCGCCTGGCGTGCTGCAGCAAATCCTCGCGGCTTCAGCGCGGCTCGAGCGGCACGCGCTGGCTCACGCTGCAGAGCAGCTCGTACGGGATCGTGCCCGCGTGGCGCGCCACCTCCTCCACCGGTAGTCCCGGCCCCCAAAGAACCGCCGGCGTGCCGACGCGCACCTCGCGCAGGCCGGACACATCCACCGCCATCATGTCCATGGACACCCGGCCGGCGAGCGGCGCGCGCTCACCCGCCACCAGCACCGGCGTGCCGCCGGCGAGGCTGCGGTGCAGGCCATCGCCGTAGCCCGCCGCGACGATCGCGATGAGCGAATCGCGCGCAGCGACCCAGGCGCCGCCATAGCCGACGCTCTCGCCGCGCGCCACGCGCCGCACGGCGATCACCGAGCTCGCCAGCGTCATCACCGGCTCAAGACCTAAGTCGGCCGCCGAACAGTCCGCAAACGGGGAGGCGCCGTAGAGCGCGAGCCCCGGCCGCACCCAGTTGCAACCCAGTGGCACCGTGCCGAACAGGCCGGCGGAGTTGGCGATGCTCAGCTTGAACTCAAGGCCGCGCGTCGCCTGCCGGAAGCGCGCCACCTGTGCCTGCGTCATGCGCTCGTCGCGCTCATTGGCGCATGCCAGGTGCGTGAGAAGGCGGATCTCGAGCGGCGCGGGTGTGAGGCGCCGAACGCGCTCGAGCGCCGCCGCCGCCTCCGCGGTGGGGAACCCGAGGCGATTCATGCCGGTGTCGATCTTCAGCCACAGCACGAAGCGGTGCGCGCCGCTCATCTGCTCCAGCAGCTCGATCTGCAGCGCATCGTGCACCACCAGATCAAGGCCGTGGTATGCCGCTTCCTGAAGCTGTGCGGCGCTGAACACGCCCTCGAGCAACACGATCGGCTGGGTGATGCCGGCAGCGCGCAGCGTGAGCCCCTCCTCCAGGCGCGCCACGGCGAACGCATCCGCCTGCGGCAACGCGAGCGCCGTTGGCACGAGCCCGTGCCCGTAGGCGTTGGCCTTGACGACCGCCATGACACGGGCGCTGCCGGCGCGCGCCCGGACGACGCTGAGGTTGTGGCGCAGGGCGTGCGTGTCGATGACGGCCCGGATGAGCCGGCTCAACGCAGAACGCCTTCCGCGTAACTGTCGGGCGCGTAGTTGGCGAAGCGCGTGAACTGTCCCTGGAAGGTGAGCAGGAAGGTGCCGATCTCGCCGTTGCGGTGTTTGACCAGATCGATTTCCGCGATGCCCTTTTTGGTGGTGTTGCGGTCGTAGACCTCTTCACGATAGATGAGCAGGATCATGTCTGCGTCCTGCTCGAGGCTGCCGGAATTGTGCGACACCACGCCATCGGCAAGCCAATTTGCCGCACCTGGAACCGTGAGATCGAAGACTTCTTCTTCACCATC
>DASWUP010000320.1:0-16570 GCA_036401635.1 Steroidobacteraceae bacterium | reverse complement strand
CCGACCGTGAGATTGCCTACCACCACCACGGGCCTGCCGGCGCGCTCCGTGCGCAGCCATCCGGAGGCATAGGCGCGGCGGCGCGCACGCATCAGCGCGCCATACAACCACGCCAGCGGCCCCAACAGCGACGGGCGCCCGCGCTCGCGATACCAGAGCTCAGTGAGCCGTTGCTCCATCGCGCACAGTTCCGTCAGGCGGAGAACTGCAGGCGGTGTAGCTGGGCGTATAGCCCGCCGTGTGCCAGCAGTTCCACGTGCGTGCCGCTCTCGGCGATTGCGCCCGCATCGAGGACGATGATCCGGTCGGCCTGCTCCACGGTGGACAGGCGGTGGGCGATGATGAAGGTGGTGCGGCTACGCACCAGGTGCGCCAGCGCCGCCTGGATGTGCCGCTCGGCCTCGGTGTCCAGCGCGGAGGTGGCCTCGTCCAGGATCAGGATCGGCGCGTCCTTCAGCAGCGCCCGCGCGATGGCGATGCGCTGGCGCTGTCCCCCGGAGAGCAACACTCCGCGGTCGCCCACCAGCGCATCGAGCCCCGCGGGCTGAGTGCGCGCGAACTCGAGCACGTGCGCAGCCTCGGCCGCCCGCTCGATGGCCTCATCCGGCAGCTGGCGGCCGAAAGCGATGTTGTTGCGGATGGTGTCGTCGAACAGCACGACATCCTGGCTCACGACGGCGATCTGCTCGCGCAGGTTGTGGAGCTCATACTCGCGCACGTCGCGACCATCGATGCGCACGCTGCCCGCGGCCGCGTCGTAGAAGCGCGGCAGGAGATTGACCAGGGTTGACTTGCCGCTGCCGGAGCGCCCGACGATGGCGAGACTCTCGCCCGCGGCGACTTCCAGGGACACATCGGAGAGCGCCGCCGCCCTGCCGCGCGCGGGCGGAGCGCCGGGTTGCGCAGTCGTAGCGCCGAACGCATACGAGAACGACACGTGATCGAACAGCACCGCGCCGCGTACCCGCGTGACCCGCCAGGTGCCTCCCTGTGGCTCCACCGGCTGATCCAGCAGCTCGAACAGGCTCTGCCCCGCGGCAATCCCCTGCTGCAGCGGACCGGCCACACCAACCAGTTCGCGCAACGGCTGCGCGATGCTCACCAGCGCGGTGAAGAAGCCGAGCAGGTCACCCATGCCCATGCGACCGTGTATGGCGTCGGCTATGGCGATCGAGAGCACGAACGCGAGACCCACGGCGGTCACCAGCTGCACGGTGGGATTCGAGACCCCCCTGGTCAGAATCAGCCTCATGTTCGAGCGCAGGTTGTGATCGTTCACCGCGTCGAACTGGCGGCCGAGATGCTCCTCGGCGTTGTAGACCTTGACGAGGCGCGGAGCTTCGAAGCTCTCCTTGGCAACACGCGTGACGTCGCCCATCGAGTCCTGGATGCGGCGGCTGTAGCGACGGAAATGCCGATTGATGACCGACACCAGCCAGCCCACCAGCGGTCCCATGATGAGCGCAATGAGCGTGAGGCGCACGTTGAGCCACAGCAGGAAGCCGATCGAAGCGATGATGGTGAGCGTCGTGCGCACCACGATGATCACCGAGTCGGTCGTGGCCTGGCCAACCTGTTCGGTGTTGTAGGTGAGGCGCGAGAGCAGCGCCCCGGAGGAACTGTGATCGAAGTAGCCGATCGGCAGCTGCAGGATGCGCCGGAACACCTCGCGCCGCAGCTGCCTCACGATCTGGCGGCCGACGTAGCCCATGAAGTAGGTCTGGATGAAATCACCCAGGCCGCGCAGAATGAACAGTCCGATCAGCGCGAGCGGCACCCACACGATGGTGCGCGGGTCCTGGTGGGTGAAGGTGCCGTCGCCGAATTTCTTGGCGAACAGCGCGAAGCTCGCCATCGTGGCGGAAAATAACACCGCGCCCAGCATCCCGAGAATGAAGCGCCCGCGATGCGGTCGCAGGTAGCCCAGCAGGCGCCGGTAGGCCCTGAGCGCGCCGTGACGGGGCGGCGCCCTCCTCGTTCCGGTCACCGGGGGGCCCGCGTCGTTCAAGGCCCGTCCGCCGGCTCTTCCTTGACCGTCGCGATATTGACCTCGGAGAACCCGAGGCGCCCGAGCACGTCCATGGCGGTGATGACGGACTGGTGAGAGGCGCGGGCATCCGCGCGCAGCGTTACCCGCATGCTGCGCTCGGTGCCGGCTTCCTTGAGCAGCGCGGCGCGCAGCGTTTCCGGACTTGCGTTGATGAGCTCGTGCCCGTTCACGAGATAGCCGCCCGGCTGGGTCACGCTCAAGGTCAGCGGTTCGCCGCTGACCTTGCCGGTGGGAACTGCGCTGGCGTGCGGCAGGTGCACGCGCAGGCGCCCCTCGTCACTGAACTTGGTCGACAGGATGAAGAACACCAGCAGCAGCAGCACCACGTCGATCAGCGACACGACGTTGATCTCCGGATCTTCGTGGCGGCGTGGTTTGAGGTTCATGGCGGGCTGGCGCGAGCGTTACGCTGCGGCGGCCGGCGAGCGCTCGCGCAGCCGCGCCGCTTCCAGTGCATCCGCCATGCGGATCGCGTTCTTCTCCATCTGCACCACGATGCCATCGACCCTGCCGCGCAGATAGCGGTAGAAGATGAGGGCTGGGATGGCGACGCACAATCCGGCGACTGTACAGATCAACGCCTCGGCGATGCCGCCGGAAAGCGCACGCGGGTCGCCCATGCCGCCCGCCTGGATGGCGTTGAAGGAACGGATGATGCCGGTCACGGTGCCCAGCAGGCCGAGGAGCGGCGACACCCCGGCGATCGTGCCGAGCGTGTTGAGAAAGCGCTCGAGCTCGTGCACCACGTGGCGCCCGGTGTCCTCGAGACGCTCCATCAGGATCTCGCGCGGGCGGTGACGGTTGGCGAGTCCGGTGGCCAGGAGTTTGCCGAGCGGCGAGTTCTGCTCGAGCGCGGCGATCACTTTGTCATTGACCTGATTCGCCTCGATCAGCTGCCATACGCGCTGCGGCAGTTCCTGCGGCAGCACGCGCTTGTCCTGCAGGGTCCACAGACGCTCCAGAATGATGGCCGCCGCGGTGATCGAGCACAGAATGATCGGCCACATCAGCGGGCCGCCGGCCCGCACTATTTCCCACATCCTACGCGACCCCAAGGACCGGTGACTGCGAAGGCGGCATCATACCGGAGGGGCGCGGCCGCTCAAGGCAGTGCCGCCGCTGCGGCGCGCGGCACATCCCCTTGGGGAGCCTTCTGGTAGAGTCCGCGGCTCGATGCGCCAGCTGCTGCAAAGACTCATTCCCGCCCCGGAGACGCTGCGCGAGCGCTGGTTCCTGCGCCCGTTCGGCGCGCGGCTCCTGGACCCGCAGCTGTGGACGCTGCATCGGCGCGGCGTGACGCATGCCTTCGGGGCGGGACTAGCGATCTGCTTCGTGCCCCTCCCCGTGCACCTGATCCTGGCGGGCAGCATCGCGGTCATCTGGCGCCTCAACATTCCGGTGATCTGCGCCACCACCTTCCTGCTGAATCCCTTTACCGCGGTGCCGGCGTACTACCTCGCCTACCGGGTGGGAGCGGCGCTGCTGCACGTGCCGCGCCAACACTTCAGGTTCGTCGCCAGCTGGGGGTGGTTCCGGCACAGCCTGGAGCCGGTGTGGCAGCCGTTCATTGCCGGATGCATCACCTGCGCGGTGCTCGCCGGACTCATCGGCTGGCTGGCGCTCGAGCTCGTGTGGCGCTGGCGGGTGACGAACCGCTACCGCACCCGCCACGACGCGCCGGCGGTCTGAGCCTGCTGCGCTCAGGCGCGCGCGGCCAGCGTGCCGCGCTCGAGCTCGTACACGCGGTCCATGCGCGCTGCCAGCTTCAGGTCGTGGGTCACCACCACCAGGCTGGTCCCGCGCTCGCGATTGAGCTCCAGCATCAGCGCCAGCACGCTGTCTGCGTTGCTGCCATCGAGGTTGCCGGTCGGCTCATCGGCCAGCACGATACGCGGCTGCGTCACCAGAGCGCGCGCCACCGCTGCGCGCTGTCGCTCCCCGCCCGAGAGCTGGTGTGGCCGGTGCTGGAGCCGCTCGCCAAGACCGACACGCTCGAGCAGCCGCTGCGCCGCGGCACGCGCGGCGGGGACCTTCGTGCGCCGCACCAGCAGCGGCATGGCGACGTTCTCCAGCGCCGAGAACTCCGGCAGCAGGTGATGAAACTGATACACGAAACCAAGCGCGTGGTTGCGCAGCGTGCCGCGCTCGTTCTCGGTGAGGGAGTGAATGTCGCGATCACCGACCAACACCTGGCCCGCGGTGGGACGATCGAGACCGCCGAGGATCTGCAGCAGCGTGGTCTTGCCGGAACCGGAGGCGCCGACGATCGCGAGCCGCTCGCCCGCGGACACTGCGAGCGCCACCCCCTGCAGCACCGGCAACAGCACCGGCCCCTGGCGGAAGCTCTTGTGAACGCCGCGGGCTTCGAGAACCGTGTCACTCATGCCGCAAAGCCTCCGCCGGCGCGGTGCGTGCCGCGCGCCACGCCGGGTAGATGGTCGCCAGCGCGCACAGCACGAACGCCACGGCGCATACCCTGAGCACGTCGATGGCTTCGACGTACGCGGGCAGATCGCTCATGTAGTACACCCGCGCGTCGAGGAACTGCGTGCCGAGCAGCTGCTCGAGCGCGCGCACCAGCGACTCCAGGTTGTCGGCGAGCAGCGTGCCGAGTGCCGCCCCCAGCACCGTGCCGGCGAGTCCGATCAGCACGCCCTGCAGCGCGAACGTCAGCAGCACGTTGGCTGGAGCGGCGCCGAGCGTGCGCAGAATGGCGATGTCGGTCTGCTTCTCCTTCACGATCATGACCAGCGTGGCGACGATGTTGAAGGCGGCCACCGCGACGATCATCAGCAGGATGACGAACATCATCGACTTGGTGATCTCTATGGAGCGGAAGAAGTTGGCGTGATCCTGGGTCCAGTCGGTGACGTAGAAGCCCGGACCGCCGAGTGCCAGCGCCACGCGACGCACGATCGATGGGGCGCGCAGCGGATCATTGAACGCCAGTCTGAGGCCGGTAACACCCGCCCCGAGCTGAAACAGCCGCGCGGCGTCCGCCATGTGCACCAGCGCCAGTCCGCGGTCGAACTCGTACATGCCGGACTGAAACAGACCCACCACCCGGAAGCGGCGCATGCGCGGCACCACCCCGGTGGGCGTCGCAGTGCCCTGGGGCGCGATCAGCACCACCGAATCGCCCACGCGCGCGTTGAGCTCGTGCGCCAGGGCGCTACCGAGAATGATGCCGTAGGCGCCGGCCTTCAGGTCATCGAGGCTGCCGGAGGTCACGCGCTGTGCCAGGCCGGTGGCGACGCGCTCCTCCTCGGGCCGCACGCCGCGCACGTTCGCCCCGGCCAGGCGCCGCGCGACCGAGAGCATCGCCTGGCTCTCGACGTACGGCACCGCGGCCTGCACGCCGCTCTGGCGCCGCACCTGTTGCTGCAGGTCACGCCAGTCGGCCAGGGTGCCGCTTAGGCCCATGATCGTGGCGTGCGAGGTGACGGCGAGAATGCGGCTGCGCAGCTCGCGCTCGAAGCCGTTCATGACCGACAGCACGACGATCAGGGTCGCAACTCCCAGCGTCAGCCCGCATACCGACATGAGCGCGACGAACGACACGAAGCCGCGCCGGTGAGCCGAGCGCAAGTAACGCGTGGCGATGAGCCATTCGTACCCGCCCATGGACTACTCGTAACGCAGCGCTTCGGCCGGCGCGGTGCGCGCCGCGCGGATCGCCGGATACACGGTGGCGAGCGCCGTCAGCAGCAGCGCCACCACGGCGATGGTGACGACGTTGCGCCACTGCACCTCGGCGGGGATGGCGGTGATGTAGTACACGTCGGCGTCCAGGATCTGGAAGCGGAGCGTGCGCTCGAGAAACGGCACGATGGTATCGACGTGCAGCGCGAGCGCGACTCCGAGCACCACCCCGAGCGCCACGCCCAGCCAGCCGATCACCAGTCCCTGAGTGATGAATATGCCCATCACGCGCCGTGGCGCTGCGCCAAGGGTGCGCACGATGGCGATGTCGGTGCGTTTGTCAGTGACCACCATCACCAGCATGGCGACGATGTTGAAGGCGGCCACCGCGACGATCAGCAGCAGGATGAGCGACATCATGGTCTTCTCGATGCGGATCGCACGGAAGTAGTTGGCGTTGTCCTGCGTCCAGTCGCTGACCTCGAAGTTCCTCGGTAACAGCGCGCGCAGCCGCGCCGCAACCGCAGGAGCTGTGAGCACATCGTGCACACGCACCCGCAATGCCTCGCTGGCGGCGCCTTGCGGGGCGAGCGCCCGTACATCATCCAGGTGCGCAAACACCAGCGTGGCGTCGTGATCTTGCAGTCCGACTTCGAATACGCCTGCCACGGTGAATTCGCGCAGCTTCGGCGCCGGCGCGCCATCGGCGCTCACCGTCGGCACAAGCAGGGTCAGCGAATCACCGCGCGCCAGCCCTAGCCGCTCGGCGATCACCGCGCCCACGATGACGCGCCCGGAGCCGGGAGTCAGATCCGCGAGGTGTCCCTGGGTGATCACGTGCGCAAGCTCCGTCACGCTGCCCGCGGTCCGCGGGTCGACGCCGCGCAGCAGCACCGGCAGCATCTCCGGTTGGCGCACTGCCAGCGCCTGCAGCTCCGCGTACGCAGCGACGCTCGCAACCCCCGCGGCGCCCTGCACGATGCGCGCGGCGTTCTGCCACTCGGCGGCCGTCGGCTCGGCCGGCGCGCCGGCGGGCGCACGGGCGGCGGCGCTCACGCGCACCTGGGCACTCAGAGAGAGCAGTCGATCGCGCAACTCGCCCTCGAAGCCATTCATCACCGACAGAATCACCAGCAGGGCCGCGACGCCCACGCACACCCCGACCAGGGACGCCCAGGTGATGAAGGACACGAAAAACGTGTGGGAGCGGGCGCGCACGTAGCGCAGGCCCACGTAGACCGACAACGGGTGAAACATCGTCGCGATTTAACCACAGTTGCAGGCTTTCAGACGTGCGTCACAAAATCGGCACGTGCGGCCCTCCCTGCCCGCTTTGACAGATTCACCCCGGTGCTATAGTCGCGCCTGGTTGGAGGAGAGTGGCATGCAGACCCGAATTCTGGTGGCGCTCCTATGCGGTTGCGCTGCCGCCGGCGCCGCAGTCGCCGAGACCATCGTGGTGAACGACCAGGTGCAGCTGCGCGCGTCCCAGGTTGATCGTCCGAAGGGCGGCAGCACCATGGGTCAGGTCGAGAAGCGCTTCGGTGCCCCGCTCACGCGTCACCCCACGGTCGGTCAGCCGCCGATCACGCGCTGGGACTACAACGGCTTCGCGGTGTTCTTCGAGCACGACCGCGTGATTCACGCGGTCGCTACCGGGGGCTGACGCCAACATCCGCCCTCTGATCCAACCAACTCCTGCACGATCAGGGTGCGGGGCGCGCGATTGCGCGCCCGCTCAACCAACATCTGGAAGCCAACATCTCGATGCGACGACGCAGTGATGGATGTTGTCTTTCCCAGCGCTTCCGATACCAAAAGTCACTGCCGCGCTTGTGCCCGCGTCATGTCGCCAGATGCCGACATTAAGGCAAATGTGATAGTCTCGCGCTTAACAGAATAATTTCCTTAGCGAGAATATGTCAGCGGACGAGCCTCTTAGCGTCCAATTTGAGGACCTGCTGCGCGCGGGCGCAGTGGGCAGGAAAACTGCGGCCGTTCAGCTGGAAGCTGAGATCCGGCGACGTGAAGAGGTGCTGCGGCAGACGTTCCGCCGCTACGTCTCACCGCGCGTCGCCGACAAGATCCTCGAGGACGCGCAGTTGCGCGATACGCTGCTGTCCACTGCTGACGTGCGCGCCCACGCGGTGGTGTTGTTTGCCGACCTGCGCGGCTTCACCAGTATCTCCGAACAACTCGATCCGGACCGGGTCGTGCCGCTACTCAATGAGTTCTTCTCGCTCCTGACGGAGATCACGTTCCGCCACGAAGGTACCGTGTTTCATATGGCGGGCGACTGCCTGATGCTCGGTTTCGGCGTGCCGCTGGAACAACCCGACAGTGCGGAGCGCGCCGTACGTGCCGCGCGGGAGATGCTCGCCGGCTTCAGCGCTCTCGCGCGCTCCTGGAAGGAGCACTACCACATCGATGCCGGGCTTGGCATCGGCATCAACGAGGGGGACGTGGTGGCCGGTAACATCGGCTCCTCCTCCTATATGAACTACACCATCATCGGCGACACGGTGAACATCGCCGCGCGTCTGTGCCAGCGGGCGCGCGCCGGCGAGATGCTGTTCTCCGGCGCGCTCAAGGATTCGCTTGATGCGCATGGGATGGACGTCGGCGCGACGCCGCTGCCGCCCCTGCAGCTGCGCGGGCGCTCCCACCCGATCGACATCTTCTGCCTGCCGCGTGAACCGCGGGTGCAGCTGAGCGCGGGGCCGGCCGGCGCCTGAGCTCACGGGCCGGCACGCGCCGCGCCCCTCTCCCGAGAGTCCCCTCGCGGGCCTCACCTTAGGTAAGCTGCCGGGTTTTCGCGTACCCGCGCACCCAAATGGCCTCATTGCTCAATCCGCCGCTGCCGGCCGGGGTCCACCGGCGTCTGCGCTGGCATCAGCTCTACGGCAGCGCCGCGGCACTGGCGCTTGCTGAGGCCACGCGCGCCGACCGGCGGCTGTACGTGGTGATCGTCGATGCGGCGCGCGAGCTCGAGCGGCTGACGGCAGAGCTGCGCTTCTTCGCCGCAGACGCGCTGCCGCTGTTGCGGCTGCCGGACTGGGAAGTGCTGCCGTACGACCTGTTCTCTCCGCATCCGGACATCATCTCCGAGCGACTGAGGACTCTCTTCGAGCTGCCGCACCTGCGGCATGGCTGCCTGATCGTCTCAGCCGACACCCTCATGCAGCGGCTGGCGCCGCGCAGTTACGTACAGGGCCGGGCGTTCGAGCTGCGCACCGGACAGGCGCTCGCCATCGAGCCTTTCCGGCAACGACTCACCGAAGCCGGCTATGCAAATGTCAGCCAGGTGGTAAGTCCCGGAGAGTTCGCCCTGCGCGGCTCGCTCCTGGACGTGTTTCCCATGGGTACCACAGCGCCGCTGCGCATCGATCTCTTCGATGACGAAATCGAGGCGATCCGGCGCTTTGATCCGGACACGCAGCGCTCGCTCGATACTCTGCAGAGCGTGCGCTTACTGCCGGCGCGCGAGGTGCCGCTGGATACGCAAGCGGTGAAGGATTTCCGCCGCCGCTACCGCACGCGCTTCGAGGGGGATCCGACCAAGGCGAGCATTTATCGCGGCGTGAGCGAGGGGCTGGCACCGGCAGGGGTGGAGTTCTATCAGCCGCTGTTCTTCGATTCCACCGCGACATTGTTCGACTACCTCCCCGCGGATGCGGTGATCGTGCATGACGCGGCGCTCCCCCAGGCTCTCCTCAAGGCTTGGGCTGACATCGAGGCCCGCTACGAGGACCGCCGCCACGACATCGAGCGACCGGTGCTCGGGCCCGCGGAGTTGTTTCTCGAGCCCGCCCGGCTCGACGCGGCGCTCGCCGCGTTCGCATCGATCACGCTCGATGCCTTCAAGGCGGACACCGAACTGCAGGGTGACTGCGCCGAGGTGCGCAATTTCCCCACCATCGCCCCGCGCGAGCTGCGCGCCGACGTGCGCGCCGAGCAGCCGTTCGCGCCGCTCGATGCATTCCTCAAGGACTTCGAGGGCCGCGTGCTGCTGGCGGTTGACTCGGCCGGGCGGCGCGAGGTAGTGCACGAGATGCTGCGCGCGCATCACCACGAGGTGGTGCTCGTGCCCGACTGGGACGCGTTTGCCGCGGGCACGGCGCGGCTGGCACTGACGGTGGCGCCCGACCTCGAGGGCCTCACGCTCACCGCGCCGCCGATCGCGGTGATCGCCGAAGCGCAGCTGTTTGGGGCGCGCGCCCGCCAGGAGCGGCGGCGCAAACGCGCCGCCGATCCGGAAGCGATTCTGCGCGACCTGCAGGATCTCAATCCGGGCGCGCCGGTGGTGCACGAGGAATACGGGGTCGGCCGCTACGCGGGCCTCATGCCCATGGAGATCGGCGGACAGCCGGGGGAGTTCCTGGTGCTGGAGTACCAGGACGGCGACCGTATCTATGTGCCGGTTCATGCGCTGCACCTGGTGAGCCGCTACACGGGCGCCGCGCCCGAGAGCGCCCCGCTGCACAAACTCGGCACCGATCAGTGGGCCCGGGCCCGCAAGCGCGCCGCAGAGCAGATCCGCGACGTCGCCGCCGAACTACTCGACCTGTATGCGCGGCGCAAGGCCCAGCAAGGACTTGCCCTGCCGGTAAACGAGCTCGAATACCAGTCCTTCGTCAACACCTTTCCGTTCGAGGAGACCGAGGATCAGGCGCAGGCGATTCACCAGGTGCTCGCCGACCTCAGGAGCGAGCGGCCCATGGATCGCATCGTGTGCGGCGATGTCGGCTTCGGCAAGACCGAAGTAGCCATGCGCGCGGCGTTCGTCGCCGCGCAGGCGGGTAAGCAGGTGGCGGTGCTCGCCCCGACCACACTGCTGGTGCAGCAGCACCTGAGGAACTTTCGCGACCGCTTCGCCGACTGGCCGGTGCGCGTTGAGGCGCTGTCGCGCTTCGGCACCTCCCCGGAGACGCAGGCCGTGCTCGAGGGACTCGAGCAGGGCAAGGTCGACATTGTCATCGCCACCCACCGGCTGCTGCACGCGCACGCGCGCTTCAGGGACCTGGGCCTGCTCGTCATCGACGAGGAACACCGCTTCGGTGTGCGCGACAAGCAGCGACTGCAGGCGCTACGCGCCAATGTGCACGTGCTCACCCTCACCGCGACTCCCATTCCGCGCACCCTCAACATGGCGCTCGGCGGCTTGCGCGACCTGTCGCTGATCACGACCGCCCCGGCGGCGCGGCTGGCGATCAAGACCTTCCTCATCGAGTGGCATGCGCCAACGCTGCGCGAGGCGGCGCTGCGCGAGCTGCGCCGCGGCGGGCAGATCTACTTCGTGCACAACGAGGTACGCAGCATCGAAAAAATCGCCGCCGAAGTGCAGGCGTTGGTGCCGGAAGCGAGCGTGCGCATCGGCCACGGACAGATGCGCGAGCGTGAGCTCGAGCAGTTGATGATCGATTTCTATCATCGCCGCTTCAGCGTGCTGGTGTGCAGCACCATCATCGAGAGCGGTATCGACGTGCCCAGCGCCAACACCATCATGATCAATCGCGCCGATCGCATGGGGCTGGCGCAGCTGCACCAGCTGCGCGGCCGCGTCGGGCGCTCGCACCATCGCGCCTACGCGTATCTGATCGCGCCGCCGCGCCAGGCGCTGGCGCGCGACGCCGCCAAGCGCCTCGAGGCGATCGAGTCGATGGAGGAGCTGGGCGCGGGTTTCGTGCTCGCCACCCATGACCTCGAGATCCGCGGCGCCGGTGAGCTGCTCGGTGAGCAGCAAAGCGGCCAGGTGACCGAGATCGGGCTGTCCTTGTATCTCGACATGCTCGAGCACGCCGTGCAGGCCCTCAAGGCCGGCCGCGAGCCGGTGCTCGATCAGCCGCTCGCCGCCGCAACCGAGGTCGAGCTGCGCCTGCCGGCGTTCTTGCCGCAGGTCTACGTCGGCGACGTACACGTGCGCCTGTCACTTTACAAGCGCATTGCCGCCGCCGACACCGACGCAGCGCTCGATGAGCTCATGGCGGAAATCCACGATCGCTTTGGCCCGCTGCCGCCCGCGGCGCAGAGCCTGCTGCGTATCGCCAGACTCAAGCTCACCGCGCGCACCCTGGGGGTGCGCCGGCTGGATCTGGGACCGCAGGGCGGCTCGGTGCTGTTCGAGGAGCGCTCACGCATCGATCCGGCGACGCTCGTGCACATGATTCAGAAAGGCGCGCGCGAGTACCGCCTCGAAGGGCCGCTCAGGTTGCGCGTCTCGCGACAACTGCCCAGCGAGAACGCTCGTTTCGAGTTTGCCGCGGATCTGTTCAGGCGCCTCGGCGAACCGCCCCGGCTCCATTAGAATGCTGCGCATGGACCCCCGCATCGCGCAGTTGCGCACGCTGACTCTCGGTCTCACCGCGACCGTGCTGCTCGGCGGCATGCCGGCAGTGGCGGCGCAGGAGACACCCGCGCCGGCGAGCGCCGGCGGCACGGTCTACAACATTGAGCTCATCGTGTTTCGGGCCGCGGGTGCGCTCGGTGGCGCCGAGAACTGGAGCGCGGAGGCCGGCGCCCGCAGCATTGCCGGCGATGAATCCACCAGCGGCGCAGCGCAGGTCGGGCATTTTCTCGCGCTGCTGCCGTCCTCCGTATGGCAGCTGACGGAACTCGAGAACCGCCTGCGCGCCAGCGGCATCTACGTGCCGGTGGCACATGCGGCGTGGTCGCAGACGGCGAGTTCCTGGGGAACGCGTGCGGGCTTTTCCGTGCAGCGCCTCGGCATCAATGTCCAAGGCCTCACCGGCACGGTGTTTCTCGAGCGCGGTCAGTTCCTGCACCTGGGGATGTCGCTGAGCTACGCCATGCCGTCCCCGCCGCCGGGCCTGGGTGCCGCGCCGGACACGCCGTTCACGCTCAACGAGAGCCGCCGGGTGCACTTCTACGAGCGCAGCTACTTCGACCATCCGGCCTTTGGGGTGATTGCGCTGGTGACGCCGTCGCAGGGCGCGAGAGCCCCGGGGCGTTAGGCTTACCTGCCCACGAGCTGCTCGCTGGTGAATTCCCAGGTCGCCCCCCCACGCTCATCCTTCGCGCAGCGCACACGCTCGCGTGAGGCGGCGATGAACCAGGTCTCGTGCGTGCGCGGCTTGCCGCGGCCGAATGCCACCGGGTCAAGCACCGCCACGCAGGCGGCATGTTCCGGATCGCGCACGGATTCGTAACGGATGATCTGAATCTGCGCCGCGCGTACGACGGCCGCAAACGCCTGCGTGCCCTGGTAGCTGGTGCGGTGGGTCCACACGGGACGATCGCGCAGCAGCGGTGCAACCGTCAGATCCACCGCCGCTGCGGTGCGCACCGCGGCGCGGAAGGCGGTGTGCGGCACCGGCTTCAGGTCGGGCGTGCCGGGCGAGTCGAGCAGAAAGCGCAAACGCCAGTAGCTCTTCTCGGCGAGCGCAGTGCGCAGCTCTTCCGCGCCGTACCACACGCCGGCGTCGAGCGCCGCGCGGAAACGTGAGCCCCAGTGCGGGCGGTAGCGAAACGGCGTCGCGAGCAGATAGTGGAGCTTGCGGACCGTCGGCGGCAGCGGCGGCTTACTGTCCTCGAGAATCAACTCGAGCGTCGCCTGCTCCTCCAGTGAGTCGACGAGCCGCATGGTCGAGGCCGTGTGCTGCGCCTCGACCACACGCCACAGCTCGTGCGCGTAGCGGTGCGCCTCAGATGCGAGCGCGGGCGGCGTCCAGGTAGTCAACCGTCCGCACCAGGCCTGCGGGCTCGCGGATCAGCGTCAGCGGCACACCGCCCAGGGCACTGTTGTCGGTGCGCAGCCATGCCCGTGCGGCGGCATCATCCGAGCCCACGATGGCATCGAGCGAGCGGAACAGCCTCACGAACAGCGCGGCGAGCTGCCAGGGCTTGGAGCCGGCCTCGAGGTGCTTGTGGCCGTTGGCGAGGCGCGATAGCGTCGCCCCGCTCACCCCGATGACGTCCGCCAGGTCCGCCTGGGCCACGGCCAGAAAGCGCGCCGCACGCACCGTGGCGCGCGACAGGATGACGCCGGGATCCGGCGCCGGGCGGGTCTTGACAGAACGGATATTAGACATTTCGGTGGAAATAATAGCATTACTTTATTTCCACAGCAAGGAAGCCTGTCTGAGACAATCGCTGCCCTGCATGCTTCTGGCGTTGCCAGCACTCAACGTGTCACCGCCCGGCACACGGCGATTCCGGTGACTGACACCTTGGGCCTACGGCAAAAGACTCCTGCGCGATGTCGTTGTTACGGCCCGTCGTTCGTCTATTAGGGGACAGCAGGATTCCTAAACGCACACTTAGTGGAATTCCGGATGACGACCGTGAGCACATTACTCGAGAGAATCATTGCCATCGGGCGCGCGCTAGGCCCCTATGCGGCGATCGAGCTGTTGCTGCCTGGCGGGTCCCTGATCGCCATCTTTCTGTGGATTTATCGACATCGGCGGCCGAAAGAACCGGCCTCGCGGCGCGCTCAATTGATGGCGGTCACTGAAAATCCCCCGCCTCCGCGTTCACGATCCCGTCTTTGCCGTTCTTCTTGGCTCGCTTCAGGGCTGCCCGGCAGGCCTTGAGCAGGCCTTCGAGCGGCAACGCGCGTGGCGGCACCAGACTCGCGATCCCGGCGCTCACGGTGACGTAGCGCCCGGCGACCCCGGTGGGGTGGTGCATGAGCAGGTCGCGCACGCGTTGCGACACCACCTGGGCGTACTGCGTGGCTTTGTCCGCGGCCTCGCCCTGGGTCAGTACGGCGAACATGCCGCCCTCCCAGCGGCCGACGAGATCCCCGCGCCGCCGGTACGCGGAGCCGACGACGCGCGCGACGCGCCGGATGCAGGCATCGCCCGCCGAGCGGTCGAATTTCTCGTTGTAGGCGCCGAGATCATCAATGTCGAACAGGGTCAGGCCGATCTCGTGCGAGTCGCGCTGCGCGAGCACCCAGTCACGCTGCAGCAGCTCCTCGAAGTAGGCGCGTGAATGCAGTCCGGTGAGGCGGTCCTCGCGCAGCCAGGACGGAAGCCCCGCGGGCGAGCGCTCCGCGGTCCGCAGACGCTCGCTGGCGTCGCGGTGGTAGCCGATGAAATGCGTGAGTTGTCCGGCTGGGCTGCGCACCGGCTGAACCACCATCTCGTTCCAGAACAGCGAGCCATCGGGACGATAGTTGCGCACCAGCACGCGCGCCGGCTCGCCCTTGTCCAGCGCCTCGCGCAGGCGCGCACGCCCTTCCTGGTCGCGGTCTGTGCCCTGCAGGATGCGCAGGTTGGTGCCCACGAGCGCCGCCACCGGATAGCCGCACATCTCCGTGAATGCCGTGTTGACGAACAACACCGGGCAGTCGCGGGCGCCGGCATCGCAGATCACGATGCCTTCGGGCGCGTTCTCGACCACGCGGCGCCAAGCCTCTGCCGACCACTTGTTCACGGGTCGCGTCCGGCGTCCAGCGTCAGGGCGGGAGCGGCGGCGGCGCGCGCCAGCAACTCGCGCGCGCGCGCCCACTCAGGCGAGGCCTCGAGCCCGGAGCGCACGCTGCCTGCGCGCCCGTGCAGGCGCACCAGCCGCAGGCTCGATGCCGGCTGCGGCTCGGCATCCAGATGCTCGAGCAGCTCGACGACGCTCGCGCGATTGTTGCAGACCGGTAGCATGTCGCAACCTGCCGACAGTGCCTGCCGCGCCCGGGTGACGACGTCCCCGTAGGCCGCGGCGGCCCCTCCCATGGACAGATCATCGGCAAACACTACCCCGTGAAAGGTGAGCTCTCCGCGCAGCACGTCGCGAATCCAGCGGCTGGAGAGGCTGGCGGGGGCCTGATCCACGGCCGGAAACAGCACGTGGGCCGCCATGACCCCGGCTAGCCCGTTGGCAATGAGCCGCCGGTAGGGGGCCAGCTCCCCGGCCAGGTCCGGCAACGGGCGCCGGTCGACCGGCAAGCTCAGGTGGGAGTCGGCCACCACCGCCCCGTGACCCGGAAAGTGCTTGGCCGTCGCCGCCATGCCCGCATCCCGCATCCCGTGCATCCAGGCGACGCCGAGCTGGCCGACGGCTTCGGGGCGCGCATGGAACGCACGGTCCCCGATGATCTCGCTCACGCCGTGATCGAGGTCCACGCACGGCGCAAACGAGATGTCGACGGCGTGGGCGCGCAACTCCGCCGCCATCAGCCAGCCCATCGCGCGCGCGAGCGCCACGCCGGCACGCGCGTCCAGGTCAAATTCGTGACCGATGCGCCGTGCGGGCGGCAGCAGTGAGAAGCCCTGCCGGAAGCGCTGTACCCGCCCGCCCTCCTGATCCACGGCCACGATGAGCGGCGGGGTGCGTTCGGCATGAATGGCGCTGACCAGTGCGGTCAGCTGCCCGGGATCGGTGTAGTTGCGCGTGAAGAGGATCACGCCGCCGACCAGCGGATGACGCAGCAGCTCGCGCTCCTCCGCGCTGAGGGCGGTCCCCGCGAGATCGATCATCAGGGGGCCGAGACTCATGCGGCCGGCGCCGTGCAGTCACTGCGCCGGCCGCCAACCGTCAACAGCGCCAGTGATTCAACATGCGTGGTGTGCGGAAACATGTCGACTACACCCGCCGCCTGCAGCGTAAAGCCGTGCTGGTGCACCAACACCCCCAGATCCCGGGCGAGACTCCCCGGATGACAGGAAATATACAACACCCGCTGCGGTGCCAGCGCCGCCACTGCCGCTAGCACCGCGTGCGCGCCGGTGCGCGGCGGGTCGAGCAGTACGTGTGTATACGCCTGGCGCATCCAGGAAAGCGACGCGTCGGGCGGCGTCGCGAGGTTGGCGAGGTGGAATTCGGCGTTGGCGACGCCGTTGCGACGGGCGTTGCCGCGGGCACGCTCGATGAGCGCGCCTGCGCCCTCCACTCCCACCGCACGCCCCGCCGAGCGCGCCA
>DASWUP010000319.1:0-12569 GCA_036401635.1 Steroidobacteraceae bacterium | reverse complement strand
TTGATTCCGCCCAGGCGGAAGCCGCGCGCCGCCTGCAGGTTGAAATTCGTGTTCTCGTCGAATTTGTAGCTCAGGATTGCTCGCGGAGATACACCATTCGAGTCCGTAGATCCCGGAACGCCACCGGGAGGCGTGGCGGCGGCGAATACCCCGTTGAAGTTGAGTATCCGGTCTTCGCTGAATTTGTAGTAGCGCAGGCCGCCGGTTATCGCCCACTGATCCGTCATGTGGTAAGTCGCTTCACCGAAGGCGGCATACTGTTTCAGCCGGTAGCTCAGGTCCGAGAAGAACGGGTTGTCGACCAGCCCGACGGGGTTCGGGCCCAGCGGGAAGCCATTGGCCGCGTTCAGGGCGTCGTAGCCCGGAGTCGGCAGTGCCTGCCCATAGCGCCGTCCCACATGCTGAAAGAATCCGCCGATCAGCCAGTCGAGGCTCTGCGCCCCATTCGAGGCGAGTCGCACCTCCTCCGACAGCACGTTTAGGTGGGTGCGGTCGAAAAGCGGCGAGCTGATCCGCACCTGCGGCACCGCGCCGAACACGTCAAAAGTCACACTGCCAGTCAGCTGAGTCGCATCGCGCAGCACCAGCACGTTGCGATGCGTGAAGGAGGTGATCGAGGTCAGTGTAGTGGGACCTAGGTTGTAGTCGAGCTTCAGATCCCCGAGCGTGAAGTCATCGGTCAGCCCTTCACCCTGCTGCGTGAATTGCCGCAGACTCCCGATGGTCACGGCCGGCTGGGTGGTCGTGTAGGGGTTCCCGAGGATGTTGTAGAGATCGACACGCGGATAGCCGTTGGTCTGCAGCTTCTGGAACATGATACGCGGTGTGATCGACAGCGTATCGTTCGGCTTGAAGAGGAACGAGAGCCGCCCACCGCTGCGGTCGCCATCGTTGACAGCCTTCTTGACGCCGCCGCCCGGCTGAACCGCATCGATGAACCCGGGCAGATGATGCCAGTAGGCATCCAGGCGCGCCGCAACCACATCGCCCAGCGGCAGATTCAGGGCGGCTCGTAAGTATCCCCCTTCATCGCCGTGCGCGACGTTTTCAAACGATGCATCCGTCAAGACTTCCAGCTTGCCGATCTGCGGCTGGCGCGTGATGTAGCGCACGGTGCCGGCTTCGGATCCCGCGCCAAACAGCGTGCCCTGCGGGCCGCGCAGCACCTCGAAACGATCAAGATCAAACAGCTCGAGATCCGGCGTGAACAGCGCGACGGAGATCGGCGACTCATCGAGATACACGCCCACCTGTTCCTTGACGCCGGGCTGGTCACGGATGACCTGGCCGGAGCTGATACCGCGGATGGCAACCTGGCTCTGACCGGGACCGAGGTCAGCCACTGCAAACCCCGCGATGTTGCGCGCCAGATCGACGAGGTCGCCGGCGCCCGAATTGCGGATCTGCTCCTGGCTGGTGGCCGATACCGAGAACGGCACGTCCTGCAGGTTCGCCGCGCGCTTCTGCGCCGTAACGATGACTTCCTGGATCGCTCCCTGGTCCACTTGTTGCGCACCGGCAACGAAAGGCAGCCCCGCGAAACCAGCGATCGCGATGGATACCGTCAGTCTCGTCATAAGGCTCGCTCGAGTGCACGGCATGTCGATTCCTCCTGAAAAATGCGCGGCGCCAGCCAATCAGCGGGCGTCTGCCTGTCTGGTTCTTTGGCTCCGCCGGACCATCGGCGGATTTGAGAATACGGTCATAATACACACGAACGTGTCTTTGCTGCCACAGGCAGGAAGCGAGCGCTGGCGGCTCAGGGGTTCTCTTGTACGTCGGCGACAGGGGCCTTGAACACTTCAACTCCCTGCGCCCGCAACGCGCGATGCGCGGGAATGAAGAGGTAGTAAGCGGCGAGAAACCACACGACGCGCGTCAACGAGGGCGTAATCGGCGCGGCAGGCCAGAGGGCCCGCCCGGCCACGGGAGCCGCAAGCCAACCTAACACCAGCACCGCGAGCAGCACGGCAAAGTAGATCCGGCCGGCGCGGGTGAGCGAGCCCCAACCGCGCCCGCGCGGGTAGTGCATGCGGGTGCGCAGCCACACCATCCCCACGATGAAGAATGCGGTGCCGGCGGTGAGCCAATCCAGAGGCGTCATGGCGCGCGAAAATCTACGCTCGCGTTGCTTACGCGTTCAAGCCGCCGCGCATCCCATTAGTGCCGGGCGGTCGAGTCGATGAACGCGTCGAGGTCGCGCTTCATCTTGGCGATCGAGGGCGGATGCACGTACATCATGTGGCCGGATTCGTAGTACTTCATCTCGATGCGCGCGCCAAGGCCGGGCGGCAGACCCAGGTGCGCCATGACGTACTCGGTCGCGGAAAATGGCGTGGCGAGATCGTAGTAGCCGTTCAGCACCAGCACGCGCAGGTTCGCGTCCTTGACCAGCGCCTCGGCGAGGTCGACACCTGAATTGACCATCGGCTGCTCGCCGTGCTCGGTCTTGTGGGTCCACTTCCACTTTTCCCCGATACCGAAGTTGGTGGTGCGATAGGTGCTGCCCTGCCCGAACTTGAGCTCGCCGTGATAGTAGTCGAGAAACACCGCCGCGAAGGCGGCGCTGATCGCGGCCGACTGTGGGTCATAGTCGGTCTGTTTTTCGAGCAGGTCCGGGGTCGGCCCGGTGAAACGCCCGTCGAGGCGGCCGACGGTCTTGCGCTGCGCCTTCAGCAACTCGTGCGCGAAAGCGTTCTCCGACACGCGCAGGTTGGCCGCCTTCAGGTACTCGACCGACAGCCCGGTGTACTCGTGCATCTTCTCCACCACGGCCTCGCGTTCGGCATCGCCGAGCGTGTCGCCCTTGAGCAGCGCCGCGCTGAAGGGCCCCGCGGCGAAGCTGCGCACTTCGGTGAGGAACGGCTCGAGCGCCGCGGGCTGATTCGGCAGCATGTGGTGGTACCAGCCGACCGCGGCATACCCGGGCAGGTACACCGCGTAGGGCCGGTCATTCCCCGGCAGCTCGGCGAAAATCGCCTCGATGTCGGTCGCGACGGACACCAGTATCAGCCCGTTGAAGGCGAGCGAGCGCCTGCCGCGCAGGTAGTTGACGATGGCCGCGCCGCGCGTGGTGCCGTAGCTCTCGCCCAGCAGGTACTTCGGCGAGCTCCAGCGATTGTTGTCGCTCACGTACTGCGCGATGAAGCGGCTGATGGAATCGATGTCCGGATCGACCGCCCAGAATTCGTCGTCCTTGTGATCGCAGACCGCGCGGCTCAGGCCCGTCCCGACCGGATCGATCATCACCAGGTCGCTCTTGTCGAGGACCCCGAATTCGTTGTCCACCGTGCGATACGGGCCCGCCGGCGTCGCTGCAGGATCGGAAACCACGACCCGCTTCGGTCCCAGCACACCCATGTGCAGCCATAGCGACGAGGAGCCCGGTCCGCCGTTGAACGCGAACATGAGCGGCCGCTCGCCGCTGCCCTTGAGGTCGTGCCGGACATAAGCGACGTAGCCGATGCTGGCGGTCGGCTTGTCCTCGTCGTCGCGGATGATCAGTGTGCCGGCGGTGGCGCTGTAGTCGAGCGACTTGCCGCCAACGCTCAAGTGATGCTGGGTGACCGAGCTCTCCGGCTTCGGCAGGCGCATCCACTGGTCTTTCTTGTCGCCTTTGATGTCGATCTTGCACAGCGACGCGAGAACTGCTGCGGGGCCGGGCTGCCCGGGTGCTTGGGATGGCTGCTCAAGCGCATGGGATGGCTCCTCCGCGCGCGGGCGCTCCTCCGATAACGCCGCAGCGCAGAAACCCGCCAGGGCGATGATGCCCACCGACCGCCACTTCGCCATTGACGCCTCCCGTTGCCTTTGAGCGGGCCGCTCCGCACCGCGCGGGCTTATACCACGACCGCGCCGCGGCACGCTCGTCGTAAGATCCACGCGACACATGACCGAGACCGAACATCCGCGCTCGATCCGCTCGTTCGTGACCCGCGGCGGTCGGATCACCGCCGCCCAGGAGCGCGCGCTCACGGCGCTGTGGCCGAAGTACGGCGTCGACTTTGCGATGCAGCTGCTCGATCCCCGCGCGCTGTTCGGCCGCGACGCGCCGCGCACTATCGAGATCGGCTTCGGCAACGGCGACACTCTGCTCGCGCTCGCGGCCGCGCATTCCGGGCGGGACTTTCTCGGCGTCGAGGTCCATCGTCCGGGCGTCGGGCGCCTGCTGCTCGGGCTCGAGGAACGGCGCCTGGCGAACGTGCGTGTCATCTGTCATGACGCCGTCGAGGTCCTCGAGCGCCAGATCGCCCCGCAGTCGGTGCAGGAGATTCTCATCCTGTTCCCGGACCCCTGGCCGAAGAAGCGCCACCACAAGCGGCGTCTGATCCAGCGCCCGTTCGTCGATCTGCTGGCCAGCCGCCTCGCACAGGGCGGCATGCTGCGCCTCGCCACCGACTGGCAGCCGTACGCGCTCGAGATGCTGCAGACGCTGCTTGCGACTTCAGGATTTGAGAATCTCGCAGCCGACGGCGCCTTCGTCCCGCGGCCGGCCGAACGCGCACCCACGCGCTTCGAGCGGCGCGGCGAGCGCCTCGGGCACGAAGTGTGGGACCTGGCCTTCCGGCGAAGCTGAGCGGCGCTTCCCACGCTGCCTTTCAGCTGACGCCAAACGCCTGACGCAGACCGTCGAGCACGAACTGCACGGCGAGCGCGCCCAGGATGACCCCGAGGAGCCGGCTGGCCACGTTGGCGCCGGTCACGCCGATCACGCGCATCAGGGGCTCGGCCAGCAGCATCATCGCCAGTGCGATCGCGAGCACCAGCGCCACCGCGGCGAGCAGTGCGCCAAACAGCGCCGCCTGGGCCGCCACGTGCAGAGGACCGAACCACAGTAGAATGGTGGCCAGGGCTCCGGGACCTGCGATGAACGGAAACGCCAGCGGAAAGACCGAGATATCCGCGCGCCGCCGACTCTCGGCGGCTTCGCTGCTGGAGGTACGGGTACCGGACTCGCGCGCGAACACCATCTCCAGCGCCAGCAGAAACAACAACAAGCCGCCGAATATGCGAAACGCCTCGAGACTGATGCCCATGAGCTCGAGGAAGCTCGCGCCACCGAGCGCGAACAGCAGTAGAATCACGGCGGACACGCTCACCGCTTTCAGCGCCATGCGGCGCTTGTACTGGCTGGTGGCGCCGGTGGTGAGTCCGCTGAACAGCGGAATGAGCGAGACCGGTTCCACCACCACGAAAAATACGACAAAAAATTTAAGTGGTTGCTCGAGCATTGATGCGATGCCGCGCCCCACCGCGGTGCAGTCTTCAATAGTTCTTGAAAGCGTCAAAGACGAGGCGCAACATCGATTGTAGAACGCACTTGGAATCCGCAAAACAGGGAATGTCTTCGCGGGAGGTGGCGACGATGGCGACTCCTCAACCTGCTATCGGCGATTGGTATCGCATGAGCGGCGGTGCGTTGTTCGAAGTGGTTGCCCTCGACGACGATGACGGCACCATCGAAATCCAGTATTTCGACGGGACGGTCGAGGAGATGGACATCGAGGACTGGGAGTCGCAGTGGGAGGATGGCGCGCTGGAAGCGGCCGAGGCTCCCGAGGACTGGAGCGGCTCGGTCGATATCGAGGCCACGGACGAGGAGGGGCGCGGCTCGGACGCTTCCGGTGAGGATCGGGATCGGCGGGCCGGAGCGCTCGACGGGATCGACCTGTTCGAATGATCCAGCGCCGCTTCTAAAGCGCCGCTTCCGCCAAAGCGTTTACATCCACGCTGTCGGCCAGCAGGACGAATCCGTACCTGATCTCAAGTGGCACGGGCGTGAGATGGCGCCCGGCGCACGGACCCGCCACGCAGTAGCCGGTACTCTTCTCGAATAGCGCGCCATGCGAGGAACACAGGATGAGCGCGCCGTCTGCCGTGAGGAATCGCTGCGGCAGCAGATTCAGCGGATGACCGGCGTGGGGACAGCGGTTGACGTAGCCGCGGACCGCCTCACCCACCCGCACCACAAAGCCCTTAAGCGGCCAGTCACCGGCGCCGATGGTGAAGGCGCGTGCGCCCTGGCGCTCGAGCTGCGTGAGTCGGCACACGACTCTCTCCAGGTCGAATGCCGGTGCGCGCTGGTTGCCACTGGTCACGGGCGTTTCTCAGCTTCGAGCTGGTCCAGCGCGTCGATCTTGCGCCGGCTCAGCCACACCATCGCCAGCCCCGGAAATGCCAGAACGAAACTCATCACGTAGTAGCTGTACCAGCCGCCGTGGTCGGCAATCCAGCCAGCCGGATACCCGAGACTGTAACGCGGCAGCACCGCCAGCGCCGACAGGAGTGCGTACTGAAAGGCGCTGTAGCGCACATCGCACAGGGCCATGATGAGGGCGACCAGCGCAATGCCGCCCATCGCGCCGGCGACGTGCTCCACGACCACGGCCGTCACCATGACGGGATAGCTCTTGCCGGCCAGCGCGAGTGTGCAGTAGAGCAGGTTGCTCGCGGCCTGCAGCACGCCAAAGGCGAGCATGGAGCGCAGCAGCCCCAGTCTCACCATGAGAATGCCGCCCAGCAGCGAGCCGGCGAGCGTACTGGCCGTGAACAGTGCTTTCACGATGAGCGCGATCTCGGTCTTCGAGAACCCGACGTCCATCATGAACGGTGTGAACAGTTTGTTGGCGAACGCATCGCCCACCTTGAACAGCAGCACGACCGCGATCAGCGTCGCAGCGCTTGGAGTGCCCAGCAATTCCTGCAGCGGCACCACCACCGATTCGCGCAGCGAGCGCGGCTGGTGAGGATAGTGGGGCTCCGGAGCGAGCACCGTCGCTGCGCCAAATGCCAGCATGACCGCGGCGAGAATCAGGAACGCGGGCCGCCAGCCGAAGTGATCGGCGACAATGAGCGCACAGGCTGAGGCGAGCCAGGCGGCCGTGCGGTAGCCGAGGTTGGTGGCGGCAGCCGCCAGTCCGCGCTCGCTCGGCAGCGACACGTCGGTGCGGTAGGCATCGAAGGCGACGTCCTGGGTCGCCGAGAAAAATACGATCGCCACGGCGCAGGCCGTGATCGGCGCGAGCGTAACGGCGGGGCTTTGCAGCGCCAACAGCCCGATGGTGGCGGCCAGCGCCACCTGCATCGCCAGCAGCCAGCCGCGGCGGCGCCCGAGCACCGGCAGCGGATAGCGATCGATGAACGGCGCCCACAGGAATTTCAGCAGGTAGGGCAGCGCCACGTACGACATCACGCCGATCGTGGTGTTGGTGGCTCCCGCATCCTTCAGCCACGCCTGCAGCGCGCTCTCGGTGATCTGGTTGGGAAACCCGGAGGCGGCCCCGAGGACCAGGATCGCCAGCATCTTCGGGCTCGCCAGCGCCTCGCGCAGCCGCGGCTGGCCGGGGGCGCGCGGCGCACTCAAAGATCGTAGTCCATGATGAGCGGCGCATGATCCGAGAAGCGCCTCTCCTTGTATATCGAGGCGGCGCGCGCCCTGCCGGCGAGCGCGCCGCTCACCACCTGGTAATCGATGCGCCAGCCGACGTTGTTGGCGCGCGCGCGCCCGCGGTTCGACCACCAGGTGTACAGATCCGGCTCGGGCCGCACCTCGCGGAACGCGTCCACGTACCCGGCCGGCCCGAACAGCCGATCCATCCAGGCGCGCTCCTCGGGCAGGAACCCTGAGTTTTTCTGGTTCGACCTCCAGTTGCGCAGATCGATGGGGTTGTGGGCGATGTTCCAGTCGCCGCTCAGGATGTAGTGGCGGCGCCGGCGGCGCAGGCGCGCGAGGTGCCCTGCAAAGGCATCGAGAAAGCGGAATTTCGAGGCCTGCCGTTCGGGGCCCGCTGAGCCCGAGGGCAGGTACAGCGATACCACCGACAGGCCCCCGACCTGCGCCTCCAGGTAACGTCCCTCGCGGTCGAACTCGGTGACGCCAAAGCCGCGCACCACGCGCTGCGGAGCGTGGCGCGTGTAGAGCGCCACCCCGGCGTAGCCCTTGCGCTCGGCATCGCAGAAGAAGCCGTGATACCCCGGTAGCCTCACGTCATGCTCGGCGAGCTGATGCTCCTGGCTGCGCGTCTCCTGCAGGCAGATGAAGTCCGCGTCCTGGCGGCGCAACCAGCGGAACAGTCCCTTCGCCGCGGCGGAGCGGATGCCGCAGACGTTGACGGTGATGACGCGCATCAGGCAATGATAGGGCATGCAGCAATACCAGCTCACGTTCATCGACCTGGCTCTCAAGCGCGATGCGCTGCGCTTCGGACACTTCACGCTCAAGTCCGGGCGCGAGAGTCCGTACTTCTTCAACGCCGGCCTGTTCAGCGACGGCGAGGCGGTCGCGGTGCTCGGGAAGTGTTATGCCGCGGCCATCGTGCACTCCGGCATCCGCTTCGACATGATCTTCGGCCCGGCCTACAAAGGCATTGCGCTGGCGACCGCGACCGTGGTGGCGCTCTACGGCGAGCACGCTCGCAGCGTCCCCTACGCCTTCAACCGCAAGGAAGCCAAGGACCATGGCGAGGGCGGCCGCGTCGTGGGGGCGCCGCTGCACGGGCGCGTGCTGATGGTGGACGATGTGGTTACCGCCGGCACGGCGGTGCGCGAATCGCTCGAGATCATTCGTGCCGCGGGCGCGCAGCCGGCGGGCGTGGCACTGGCGCTCGACCGCCAGGAACGCGGACAGGGCGCCTTGAGCGCCGTGCAGGAGCTCGAGCAGCAGCACGGCCTTAAGTGTGTGAGCATCGTCACACTTGCCGAGCTCATCGAGGCGCTGTCACGGCCGCTCGACGGACGGGTGCGCATTTCTGCCGAGCAGCTCACAGCCCTGCTCGCCTATCAGCAGCGCTACGGCGCCGCGTGAGCTTGCCAGCGGCGCGGCTGGCGCTGGAATATAGTCGTATGTCCGCTCGCGCCCGTCGCCCCGGAGTTCGTTTGCTGCTTGCCTTCACGGCACTCGTCTGCGGCGTCGTGCACGCCGCCCCGAGCCCGTCTTCATCCAAGCAGGGCGTCGCCTATCGGTGGGTCGATGAGCAGGGAGTCGTGCACTACGGTGACCACATTCCGCCGCAGTACGCCTCGCAGGATCGCAGGATCCTCAACAGCCAGGGCGTGGAGGTCGGGCACCTCGAGGCGCAGAAGACTCCGGAGCAGCTCGCTGCGGAGGGGCGCGAGCGGGCGACGCAGATCAGGCAGAGGCAGCACGACGCCTTCCTGATTACCACCTACACCTCGGTCAAAGACATCGAGGCGCTCAGGGACGTGCGGCTCGATCAGCTCAGAGGTCAGCGCGCCGCGGCGGAGCAGTACGTGGAGAGCCTGCGCACGCGCCTCGCGACCCTGCAGACGCGCGCGCTGGGTTTCCGCCCCTACAACTCAAGCGCCGGCGCGCGGCGCATGCCGGATGACCTGGCGGAGAATCTGGTGCGCACCCTGAATGAAATGAACGACCAGACCCGCACGCTCGCCGCCAAGAGCGAGGAAGAAGCGACGCTGCGCGCGCAGTTCCAGGCCGATATCGAGCGTTACCGCGCCCTGCACACCATCCACTCGCCGTAGTTATCAGTGCTCACCCGGTGTGACCGAAGCCGCCCGCCCCGCGCATGGTGCTCGCGAAGGCCGCCACGACCTCCAGCTCCACCTGCACCACCGGAACCACGACCAGCTGGGCGATGCGCTCGCCGGGGCGAACGGTGAACGGCTGCGCACCCCGGTTCCAGCACGACACCATCAGCTGCCCCTGATAGTCCGAGTCGATCAGGCCGACCAGATTACCCAGCACAATGCCGTGCTTATGACCCAGGCCCGATCGCGGCAGGATGATCGCGGCGAGTGTCGGATCGTCCACGTGGATCGCGATCCCGGTCGGGATCAGCTCCGCCCGGCCGGGCTCGAGCACCAGGGGGGCGCCGAGGCAGGCGCGCAGATCGAGGCCGGCGGAACCCTCGGTGGCGTAGGCCGGGAGCGGGAATTCTGCGCCCATGCGCGCATCCAGAATCCGCACCCTGAGCGTGCGGCGCGCGGCGGAGCTCCTGCTCAAGCGAGCGCCGTGCCGCGCTTGCGGGCACCGGCGCGTGCCGCGAGATCCTGCGCAATGAGGGCAATGAGCCCGCGTGCGAGCGCGAGCTTGCCGGCCCGGCCAAGCTCGTGGCGCCCATTACGCGACAACACGATCAGCTGGTTGTCCTCGGCGTCGAAGGCCTTGTCGTGGCCGACTTCGTTGGCCGCGATCATGTCGAGATTCTTCTTCATGAGCTTGGTGCGCGCATTCTGCTCCACCGCTTCGGTCTCGGCGGCGAAACCGACGACGAACGGCCGATCGGCGCGGGCCGCCACGGTGGCGATCACGTCGGCGGTGCGCTCCATCGCCAGCTCCATGGTTTCGGCGGTCTTCTTGATCTTTTGCTCAGCGGCACGCGCGGGCCGGTAGTCCGCGACCGCGGCGGTGGAAATAAAGATGTCGGTGCCGGGCAGCTCGCGCAGTACCACGGCCAGCATGTCGGCGGCGCTCTCGACATCCACGCGCGCGACGCCTGAGGGTGTCGGCAGGCTCACGGGACCTGAGACCAGCACCACCGTGGCGCCCGCCTCGCGCGCCGCCTGCGCGACCGCGAAGCCCATCTTCCCCGAGCTGCGGTTGCTGATGAAGCGCACCGGATCGATGCGCTCGCGCGTGGGACCGGCGGTGATGAGTACGCGCCTGCCCGCGAGTGCACCGCTGGCGGGAAGAAGCGCGCCCAGGCGCTCGACGAGATCGAGCGGCTCGAGCATGCGGCCCTCGCCACTCTCGCCGCAGGCCTGATCGCCTTCGGCGGGCCCGAAGATCTGCACGCCGCGCTGCGTGAGCGTGCCGATGTTGGCGCGCGTGGCAGCATTGGCCCACATGATGTGGTTCATGGCCGGCGCCACCGCGATCGGCGCTTCGGTCGCCAGGCACAGCGTGGCCAGTAGGTCATCCGCCTGACCGCCGGCGAGGCGGGCGAGAAAATCCGCACTCGCGGGCGCGATCAGCACGGCGTCCGCCCAGCGCGCGAGCTCGATGTGCCCCATAGCAGCCTCTGCGCCCGCATCCCACAGGTCGCTGCGCACCGTGCGCCCCGAGACCGCCTGGAAGGTGGTCGGCGTCACGAACTCGCGCGCGCCCGTGGTCATCACGACCTGCACTTCTGCGCCGCGCTCGCGTAAGCGCCGCACCAGGTCCGGACTCTTGTAGGCGGCTATGCCGCCCGTCACACCAAGAAGAATGCGTTTGCCTTGCATGGGATCTCGTCTCGCTGCGCAATTATCGCACCGCGCCTGCCGGTACGCGCAAACGAGCGCGCGAATAGTGGAAAATCGCGCGACTTCGGGCGCTTTCTCCCCCTGCCGGACCGTGGCAGCGGGTCCTTAGACTGCCCGCCCCTCTCGTTAGAACTGACGGTAATGAGCATCCGGCACTGGCCCGGCGCGCAGCGGCCGCGGGAGAAGCTGCTCGAGCGCGGCGCACACGCGCTCTCGGACGCCGAGCTCCTGGCGCTGCTTCTGGGTTGGGGGACCCGGGGGCGCACCGCGGTCGAGCTGGCCAGCACGCTGATCGCAGACTTTGGCTCGTTGCGCGATCTGCTGAACGCGGAAGCGCAGCGCTGCCTCGCGCAGTCGGGCATCGGGCCGGCGCGCTACGCGATCCTCAAGGCGGCGGTGGAACTGGCGCGGCGGCATTTTCGCGAAGCGCTGCGCATCGGCCCGGCGCTGACGGCCCCCGAGGCGACGCGCACGTTCCTGCTGGCGCAGCTGCGTGACCGGCCGTACGAAATCTTCTGCTGCCTGTACCTGGACAACCGACACCGACTCATCGCCTTCGAGGAGTTGTTTCGCGGCACCATCGACCGCGCCGGGGTGCATCCCCGGGAGGTGCTGCGCCAGACGCTGCTGCACAATGCGGCGGCGGTGATTTTCGCGCATTTTGTGCCCCGCCACATAATGGTACTTATGTGCCCCTGATTGTTCTGTGCCGTCGCCACGGATGGGTCTGACGGGTAAGGCTTCTTTTGCCAGTGTTGGGCACATAACGCCAGCTTAGCCTCAGGCTCTCACCTCTGTTCCACCACTGAGAGGTGATTGTCATGTTGGAGCATTACTTCGTGCGGCCGGCGACGGCCGATCGGCTTCGGGCACTTTGGCTCGGCCCGGCGATCAGCCGGTACGCCGAGTGGCTTTCGGATCGCCAGGTCTCACGCGCCTCGGCACTGTTCAAGGTGCAGACGCTGGTTCTATTTGATCGGTTCGTGACGGACCGACACGTCCACGCGCTCGAGGACCTGCCGGCGCAGATCGAGCCGTTCATCGAGGAGTGGCGGCGCACCCGAGGGCGCCGGCCGCACTCGGCCTCCGATGGGCGCTCGCTGCGCTCGGGGCCGCGAACGACGATCGAGCAGCTGCTGCGCCTTTTGATCCCGGGATTCGTGGGCACCGAGCGCCGTCAGCCGTGGCCGCTGCGGGATCTCGCGCCGGGGTTCCTCGAGCATCTGCGCGATGAGCGGGGTCTGCGGCCCGACACGCTCGTCGGTTACGAGCATCACATGCGGGTCTTCGAGCGCTTCCTGCAGTCGGCGGCCATCACCGATCTGTCCACGCTCACGCCGGTCATCGTT